>JADGCM010000137.1 GCA_015228995.1 Magnetococcales bacterium | reverse complement strand
CCGCGTAGCGGCAGTTATCGACTTTGTGGCTTGGAAGCACCATCACAGTCTGAAGAGCTGCGCCATCACCTGCTCTATCTAGGGCACCATCTCCATCTCTACGGTCACCTCACCGCTCTGGAGAATCTGCTCTTTTTCGCTGAGCTGCGGGCCCTGTCGGTCACCAAAGAACAGTTGTTGGAGCTGTTAGCGGCCGTTGACTTGCGCCACTGTGCTGATCGGCCGGCCCGATTTTTTTCTGCTGGTATGCGCAAAAGGCTTGCCCTCGTGCGTGTGCTGTTGTTCCATCCCACCCTGTGGTTGCTGGATGAACCCTACTCAGCGCTGGATCATGCTGGCGTCGTCTGGTTAAACCAGTTGCTCCAAACCTATCTAGACCGTGGGGGAATGGTGATCATGACCACCCACGACCCAGATCGGGTATCCGGGTTACCATCACGCACCCTACAACTACAGAACGGGTTGCTTCTTTGACGCTCTTCATACGCGCTATCTACCGCATCGCCTGGAAAGATTTATTGGGTGACCTGCGTCATCGCTCGACCTTGGCATCGATGCTGTTTTTTGTGGTCGCGACATTGGTGCTGTTTCAGGCAGCTTTTGAGCCCGACCAACGGCAAGCGCTCCAGTTGCTGCCCGGCTTGTTGTGGATCACGGCACTGTTCAGCAGTATGCTCGGTTTGGGCCGGGTATTTCAGGCCGAAGAAGAAGATGGGGCCCTGGAGGGGTTGTTGCTGGCACCGATCCCACGCGGGGCCATCTTTCTGGGTAAGTGGTGCAGCAATTTGTTGCTTACTATCCTGGTCGAGTTGGCGTTGGTGCCGTTGACATTGGTGCTGTTTAATGTGGATCGTTGGCCGGATGTGGGGGCCATGCTGGCTATTTTGTGGCTAGGAAGTTTGGGACTGACTGGCTTAGGGGTGCTGCTGGCAGCAATGACACAGCAGGCACGCGCCCGCGAAAGCCTGCTGGCACTGTTGCTGCTGCCTTTGGTGACGCCGTTGCTAATTGCTGGGGTACAGGCTATGGCGGCATTGTTACAGCAGGACATGGCATTGGCGCTACCGTGGTTGCGTCTCATGCTGGTCTTCGATCTGGTCTATCTGGCGGTCGCGCCTTGGGCCTTTGGTTGGTTGCTACAGGATGTTGGCAGTGGGTGAAGACCACCACGGATTACTACCGGAACGTACGTTGGTCTTTACCATAGGCCCTCTTGCGCCGACTTCTTGCCTGTCTCTGGAACAGGCGCACCTTTGATACCGTCAGAGATCGCGGTAATCAGGACCGCTGCCCCCTACCGGTGGGGTCCAACGGATGCCGTTGAGCGGGTCTTTGATGTCACAGCATTTGCAATGAAGACAATTTTCTGCCCTCACCACCAGCTCACCATCCTGCTGGCGTACAAACACTTCAGCCGGACAGTAGTACAGTTCTGGGGTGCCATCGTCGCAGCGCCGGCGACGCTCGGCGCTGACGTGTAGATGCGATGGTTGTGGGAAGTAGCGTAAACCACTGTAGGCCAATGCGGTGGCGCAATCAAATTCCTTTATGGAAGAGGGGGTTGGGAGGTGAGGGGAGAGAAGACGCAGCCGTTGCCGATCAGACTGATGCCAACGCCAATGCCAAGGAGAACGGCCACCAGTCCATCCCTCCCAAGCAGCATTGACCAATCCTAGGCCAACGTGGATGCGAAAGCCAGGACGGACGTTACGGTGGCGCCAAAGACCACGACCGATCTCGGAGTGGATGACGGCCTGGGTGTATGGTTGCAAACGATGGCTAGAGTAATCCTCAGCAGCCAGGGCATCAAGCAAGGTTGACGCCGCCAATACGCCTGATTGGATGGCATTGGCAACACCACGTAGAGGCGGACCATCGAAAAAGCCCGCCGCATCACCAACCAATAGCCCACCATTGACGACCAAACGCGGCAGACTGTGCCAGCCCCCTTCGACTAAGCTGCGCGCCCCATAACTCAACAACTGGCCCCCATCCAGGTAGGAACGGATGAGCGGATGGCTCTTCCAACGCTGAAAGGCCGAGAACGGGCGCCAGTGCGGGTCCCGATAGTCGAGCCCTACCACCAAACCAACAGCAACGTGTTGTGAGTCAAGATGGTAGGCAAAACCACCGCCATAACAATCGGATGGCAAAGGCCAACCCATGGTATGCAACACCATCCCAGGTTGGCTATGCCGCACCTGCCACACCTCTCTGAAGCCGAGGCCGTAGCTCTGCGGACAGCGTCCATGGTCCAATTGGTAGCGGTCGATCAGCTGTTGGCTGAGAAAACCGCGACACCCTTCTGCCAACACCGTCACCGGTGCGGTCAAGATGGTGCCATCGTGGTCGTTGCCGTGGACACCGGTGGCGACACCAACCAGCTGCTCCCCAACGAAAAGAAGCTGTTGAGCGGCAAAACCAGGAAAGATGACCCCACCCAGCTGTTCAACACGCTGGGCCAACCAACGACACAAACGCGGTAAGGAGAGGATACGCTTGCCGCTATGGCGCCAAGCGGCCATCGTCGGCAGTGGCAGTGCACCGCGCCCTGTCAGCCAATAACGAGCCTCTTGATCGACAACAGGAAAATCAGGGTAATCGGCCTCAGGGCAGGCGAGCCAAGCAAAAATATCCGCAGTGACCAGAGCGCCGGAAAGCAGATGGCCGCCAACACGAGCAGATTTTTCTAGCACACAGAGGGAGAGAGGCCGCCCAATTCGCGCCGGAGCATCTGCCAGTAACCGATAAGCGACCGCCAAACCGGCTGGCCCAGCACCAACGATAATGACATCAAAACCAAGGGCCGTGGAGAAATCGGTCACATTAGATCGTTATAACCAGCACTACGCCGCCGCCGTGCCAATAATGCCCCACCGATCAAGCCAAGCACCAACACCGCCCCACCCGCTAGAAAAAACTGGGTGTCTTTCTGACGTTCTAAGTGGCGATTTCTCTCTGACACCTGGGCCAGACTATTTTTGAGTGTCTCCAGCTCCTGTTGCAAAGTCTCGTTCTGTTGCTTGATAGCGACCGCATTTTTGGAGATGCTACGAACTTCCTCCAACTCGGCAATCAGCTTCTTTTGTGAGTTGGTCTGACTGGTGAGGCTTTGCAATTGGCTACGGGCGTTCTCCAGTTCACGATCAGCCTGCTGTCTCGCCTTAATCGCATCGTCGAGTTGGATTCTTGGGGGAACCTCTTTGGTTAAATACCGTTTTAAGACCCAGCCGTCCATGCCATCGTCGGTACGCATATAACTCCAACCCTTGCTCCCATCTTGCAAGAAGGAGAGTTTGGCCCCAGTGGTTAGAACGCGCACCACACGCGAGTCAACATGTTCGGCTGAACGCATGGTCACCGACTGCTCATCGCTGATATACCAAGCCTCGGCAGCCATTAACAGCGATGTATGTAGCAACAAAAAAGCACCCAAAGCGATCGGAAAAACGGCAGATAACGACATAGCTGTCATCCTTTCTGTACCATACAGTTGTTGCTATCAACATAAACCAGCCGCGGCTGAAAATGATCGGCTTCGGCCGGACTCATCCAGGCGAAGGCGGCAATGATAATCAGATCACCGGCACTGGCACGGCGCGCTGCCGAGCCGTTGAGTGAGATGATACCACTGTTACGTGGGGCACGGATAGCGTAGGTGACCAGACGCTGGCCATTATCAACATTCCAGATATGGACCTGCTCGAATTCACGTAGCCCAGCCGCCTCTAGCAACAGCTCATCAATGGCACACGACCCTTCATAATGCAGCTCCGTATGGGTTACTTTGGCCCGATGTATCTTACACTTCAGGATAGCAATTTCCATCATTATGATCCGTTAGGTGAGTGGCGCGTCAGGCGCATATTATCGATCAGTCGAGCGCTGGACAAACGCACGGCCAGTAGCAACATGGCTTCTGCGGTCAACCGCTCTGGCACGATCTCCAGTGTCTCCGGGTCACACAACTCAATGTAGTCTATCTGTGTCAAACCGGCTTGGTGCAACACATCGTTGGCTTGGCCAATGAGTCGATCACGACGATCTTCCCCAGCATGATAGAGCCGCTGTGCCGCCGTCAAGGCTTTAAATAGGGCGGCTGCTTGCTGACGTTCGGATGGGGACAGGTAACGATTACGACTGGATAAGGCTAGCCCATCCGGCTCCCGCACCGTCGCTACCCCCACCACTTGTGACGGCAGCCGTAAATCAGTCACCATCCGCCGCAGCAACACAAACTGCTGATAGTCTTTAAGACCCAACCAAACGCTATCAGGTTGTACCAAATTCAACAAGATGGTCACTACGGTCGCCACACCCTGGAAATGGCCCGGGCGTGTCAAGCCACACAGCCTTTGACCGAGAGGCGCCACCTGCACCGTGGTAAGATAGCCCGTCGGATAAATCATGCCCGCTGTAGGGAGGAACAGTGCGGCACATCCGACCGATTGCAACAATCGCTGATCTTGCTCAAGGCTGCGCGGGTAGCGGTCAAAGTCCTCCTGGGGCCCAAACTGGGTTGGGTTGACAAAAATGGAGACGATGACA
>JADGCM010000136.1 GCA_015228995.1 Magnetococcales bacterium | reverse complement strand
CCACAAGGGGAGAGGGGGAGACATGATACTGTTTTTACTTCCCTCTCTATTTATGGAGAGGGGCTGGGGGTGAGGTTTCATGGTGAAGGTTGCTTTAGAACGGGATATCATCACGAAAAGCTGGCGCTTGGTTAAAGTCCTCGTTGAGGTAGGGAGCCTCAGGAGGCGGAAAAGGAGGGTAACCACTGCTGCCACCACCAGCAGTATTAGCTGGAGCAGGGGAGGGGGAGGGAGGGGAAGCCGGACGGGCAGACGGGGCATAGCCATCTGGCGTCATCCCAGGTGCCGCTGCCCCACCACGGGCATCAAGGAGGATGATCTGGCTATTAAAGCCGCCCAATACCACTTCCGTGGTGTAACGATCTTGCCCAGCTTGGTCCTGCCATTTACGGGTGCGTAACTGCCCCTCGATATAAACTTTACTGCCTTTATGCATATATTGTTGTACAATTTCAGCCTGTTTATCGAAAATAACCACTCGATGCCATTCGGTACGTTCCTGCTGATTGCCCTGTTGGTCACGCCAGCGCTCTGATGTGGCGACGTTGAGGGTAGCCATCGGCTTGCCGGCTTGGGTATAACGAATTTCCGGTTCCGCTCCAAGATTACCGATCAATTGCACCTTGTTTAACGAGTAAGACATACTCTCTCCCCCTGTAAAAAAATTCGGCCCTTGCCAATCTGATAGCAATGCTATTTTATAGTATGCAGGGGAATAATGGAACATTTTATTGCCCCGGTCCCCATTCACCATCAAAGAGCCGCCTCATGCCTCCCCCTCTCCCCTTGTGGGAGAGGGGGCCGGGGGGTGAGGGTTCATGATCGCCCCTTGTGGGAGAGGGCCAGTTGCTGTGGTTTCGCTTCTTGCAAAATTGTAAAGTTCGTGCGTTGTTTTCCCTCCTGACCTGTGCTACAGTCGTGCCCGTTGGGTTCCTGTTGGCCTTCCACTTAAGTTGGGACCGTGGCGGTGTGCCAATTTAAGCGGAAGGCCGATCCCCGCGTCATTTCTGTGGTGGAATGATGCCGAGGGGGTTGAGCAGCACTATAACGTCTTTTTTTTGTAACACTTTTGCTTTGGTAAGGATTAAATGTTATGGCACTTAGCGTTCCGGATCTCGCGGCTGATTCTGATAGGGGCCTCTCAAATACTGACAATATTACCAGTGGTGATGACTTTACGTTCACTGGTAAAGCTGGAACGAGTGGTAATACAGTTTTTTTATTCGACGGTACTGTAGCGATTGATGGTGCCTCTGGCGGTGTGGAAGAAGATGGTAGCTGGTCAGTGACCGCTGTCCTTCCCGCCGGTAAGTATGACATCAAGGCTCAGGAAAAAAATGAAGATGATGCTTTTGTAGGTACTGCCACGGCCGCTCTGAAAGTCACTGTCGAAGACGCCACCAACGCACCAGCTGGAAAGCCAACCCTGATCTTGGACGCCGCATCGGATACCGGTACCAAAGGCGACAAAGAAACTTCCAAGACCGCTGGTTTAGTTTTCTCAGGGAAAAGCGCTGCACCGGCGGTGGAGTTGTTTGTTGACGATGTGTCTGCGGGGATAGGGGCAGTAACGAGTGGTGCGTGGAAGATCACCACCAGTGCCACTACTGCTTTAGAATTGGGTGACCGTGAGATCAAGGCAGTGAATATTAGCAAGGGGGGCGCGTCTGCTGCAGATGATGCAGGGGCTGAAACGCTTACGGTTAAGCTGATTGAGCCGCCAGGTGCGCCAGGTGCGCCTGCTAAACCGACCCTAAAAGCGGGCGATGATACGGGCACGGGTGATGATGATAAGATTGATGGCAAAACCAGCAAGGCTGCCTTAACCATCGAAGGCACCGGGGCAGAAGTTGGTGCTACGGTGACTCTGAAAGATGGTACCAAGACTGTGGGCACGTTTGTTGTCAAAACGGATGGCAAATGGAGCATCCAGGCAAAAGGCTTGACCGATGGTCCACATGACTTCACGGCGACACAGAAGGCGGCTGGTGGTGAGTTGGATAGTCCCGCCTCCGAGGCATTGTCTGTTACCGTTATAACCAAGCTGGCGGCTCCGACTGTCGATAACCTCTTTACCAACAAGACGGAGGATTTGAAGGTCACTGGTACCGGCGTAGAGGGTAGCAAGGTCTCCTTGTTGGTCGATGGCAAGCCTGAAGGGGACGCTGTTGATGTTGGTGAGGGTGGTAAGTGGGAGGCCCCCATCACTACCGAGGCCCTGTTGGCTGCGGGCATCCACACCATCACTGCCAAACAGACCGATCCTTCGGTTGCTTTGGACAGTGCTGTTTCAAATAAAGCGTCGTTTGTCATCGATAACGTACCGCCAGCGGCACCGACCGAGTTGAAGCTAGCCGCGGCAAGTGATACTGGTGCAAAAAACAACGATGGTATTACTGCTGGTGGTAAAGCTCTAACCATCACCGGTAAGGGTGAAAAAGGGGCCACGGTAAAGCTGTTTTTTGATGAGAGTGATACTGCACTACCTACAACAAGCCCTGTGGTAGTAGATGGCACGGGGAAATGGACGGCGATCATTACCGATGGTTTACCAGCCGAGAATGCTGCCACCGAAGAAGCCCCCAACGACCATACCATAACAGCGAAACAGATCGATGCGGCTACTAATGAGAGCTCTTCATCGGCGGCGTTGCCAATCAAGACTTATTTCGTCGCCAAGCCCGATGCCCCCACCGATTTGGCCCTGTCAGCAGCGGATGACACGGGCACGGCTGGTGATAAAATTACCAACAAGAAAGACTTAACTATCAGTGGTGGTGGGTTAGATGGTGCTACGGTGACTTTGTTGGATGGCAACAAGAGCGTGGGCACGGCTGTTGTTAAGGGTGGTGTCTGGAGCATCCAGGCAGGGGCCCTGGCCGCAGGGCAACATAGCTTTACTGCGAAGCAGAGCAAGGATGGTAGCGAAAGTGCTGTCTCTGAGGAGCCCCTGGAAATTATGGTGGATACCACTGCCCCAGCAGCTCCGGCTGTGACAAAGGTGGGCGAGACAGCCACGGTAGACAGTGGTAAGGGCGTGGCCATTGAAGGTACCGGTGAGGCTGGTGCGGTGGTGCGGGTGTTCAACGATGTCAACAAAAATGACAAGATTGACGATGGCGAGCTGTTGAGTGCCGGTGAGGATGGTATCGGTGAGGATCTGGCTTGGACCGCTTCTGTCAACCTCTCTGGTGGTGTCTACAGCACCATCAAGGCTATTCAAACCGATCTCGCTGGTAACGCCAGCGCTGCTTCAAAAGCGGCCCCAACTGTTACCGTGAATACCCCCGGCGGTTTCAGTCTTGCTGCTGATGATGATAACGGTACCAAGGGTGATTTCATCACTAATAAGACCGCAAACTTGACCCTCTCTGGGAACTTCGTGCCTGCCGGAACCAAAAAGGTGACCATACTTGAAGGTGTAGATCCCAAGGGGACGGCGGATGTGGACACGAAGGGTGCTTGGAAGACCGATCTGACTTTGGAAGAGGGCGATCACCAGATTACTGTTCAGGGGTTTGAAGCGGATGGCACAACCCCGGTGGGAGAGGCGTCCATCTCGTTCACCTTAACGGTAGATAAGACCGCGCCTGAAGCTGCCCCCGCAGTTACGACTGTCGGTGGGAAGGATGTTGCTGAAGGGGCTGTCGACCCGATCCAGGGCGCGAATAATGTGACCCTTACCGGAACGGGTGAAAAAGGTGCTAAAGTCGAGCTCTTTGCAGGTGCTACTCTCTTAGGCGAAGGTAGCGTTGGTGACGATGATAGCTGGAAGATTACGACGTCTAAGCTCAAAGTTGGTGCGAATACCGTAACGGCCAAGCAGACTGATCTGGCCGGTAATCCGAGTCCAGTTTCAGAGGTGCTGAATGTCTCTGTCGAGGCCAGCGGTCCGGCAAAGCCAGCTGGGCTGACCCTGCTAGCGGCGGACGATACGGGTACGTCGGATAGTGATGGCATTACCAGCAAGGCCGCCTTAACCATCACCGGTACCGGGATAGCCGGTGCTACGGTGACTTTGAAGGATGGCACGAAGGATGTGGGCACGGGTAAGGTCGGTGCTAATAATGCCTGGAGTATCCAAGCAAAAGCCCTGACCGATGGGGTCCATAACTTCACGGCGACGCAGAAGATTGGCACTGATGTCAGTCTCGCTTCCAATCCGTTGGCTGTTACCGTTGTGACCAAAGTGGCGGCGCCGACTGTCCTTGACCTCTTTAGCAAAGAGACAGAGAATTTAACCGCCCATGGCACAGGTGCAGCGGGTAACAAGATCTCCTTGTTGATCGACAAGAAGGGTGCTCCAGTTGAAACTGTAGTTGATCAGGATGGCCATTGGACGGCTGAAATCGCCGGTCCGTTAACGGGTACCCATACCCTTACCGCTACTCAGAAAAATGAAGAATTTGGGCTGACCAGCGCAGCTTCAGCTGCGGCCAAGTTGGTTATCGACAACGTAGCGCCAGCGGCACCGACCAAGCTGGATCTAGCGGCAGCGAGTGATAGTGGTAAGTCTAACAGCGATAACCTGACTGCGGCTGGTAGAGCTCTCACCATCACCGGTATTGGCGAACCAGGAGCTACGGTAAAACTGTTCAATGCAGATGATGAACTG
>JADGCM010000135.1 GCA_015228995.1 Magnetococcales bacterium | reverse complement strand
TGCTGAGACCAAAATCGGCGGTTACTACATGTTCCGCATGCAGGACAGCCAGGACCAGCTCGCTGGGGATAATGGCAACGGTACGCTAGACCGTTCCCGCTACTGGTCACACCGGTTACAGTTGAACATGGATTTCCTGGCCAGCCCGAAGACCCATGCTCACTTGGTGACCCGTGTCCTCAATGATAAGGTAGTAGAAGGTGCGGATGCTCCTGGTTTGGGATTGAATGGCGCTGGTGTTGCCGCTCAAACTAACAACTGGCAGATCCGTCAGGCATGGTTGGAGACTGAGGCTTGGGGCATTGGTTTGAAGACCGGTCAGATGCCCATCTCCTTAAACGACGATATTTTGGTCAACCATGACACCACCTCGTTTGGTACCGTCATGCTGAGCAAGAGCTTTGGTGATGTCACAGTAGTGGCTGCCGATGTACGCCTTCGCGAGGGCGATGTCGGTTTTCAGGGTGGTACGAGTGTAGGTGCTACCAACCTTGATGATGCTGCTGGACCAAATACTCAGACCGGTGGTGTCCCTGGGTTGCTGAACAATGGCTCCAACGATGACGACGAGGACCTCTATGTGTTGTCGATACTCGGGAAGGCTCCCTCTAATATCAGCTATCAGATCACGGCTGCCTACTTGAATCTTGGTAAGGGCGGTGTGGTTGCTAATGGGCCGGCGACTGCGATCGGTTCTGGGTTGGTGCAGCCAGATCGTTGGGGGCAGGATCGTTTGCATGATTGGTGGTTGGCTGGTACCATTAAGGTACCGGTATCTGGTATCGATTTGACCGGTACCCTCATCTATGAGAACGGTATGGGTGGCTTCACCGACGGGGACAATAATGCCACCGCGCTTAATAGCCAATTGGATAAGAGCGGTTTCTTGGGTGCCCTACGTGCTAAGGGCAAGTTAGGCTTTGGTGGTTGGAATGCTTATGGCTTCTATGCCAGTAAAAACTTTACCAATATCACCAACAGAAACCCAGTTTGGTCGGATACCTGGGATCAGGGTGGTCCCGGTGCTAAAGATCTGATGAACTTGGTGACCGGTAATGCCTTCAACATTAATCCTGCCGGTAATGGTGGTAATGGCGCTGGTGCAGCGGCTTCTCCGACCGAGAATGCTTGGGGCTTAGGCGCTGGCTTGACTGTTGAAGCGGGTGGCTGGAAAATTAGACCGATGCTCGACTATGTTTCCTTGGTTTCGGATTCTATCAGTTACGGTGCGCCTGATAGGGCGCTGGCTCGTTATGACAGTGCCTGGGGCGGTTCGTTGATGGCTTCCACCTCGATTGATAAGGGTACTGACCTGTTGTTGGGTGCGACCGTTGTTAGGCCGAGTGATGGTCCTGGTAGGGTGGCTAACGACAATATGGATAGCAAAACCATGCATTTGGTGCAAGCCGCTATTAAAATGGCGTTCTGATTATAGTGCGGCTGATACTGGCTCGGTTTAAGTGGACCCTTTGATCAGGGGGGCTTTGTAGGGGGCAATGGTTTTGATAATTGCCCCCCTCCTTTTGTAGCCAGAGGATGCTTTTGTGGATTGTGCGGATTTTAGTCTTGTTTAGGTACGGACACTGCGCACGCCATTAAAATAGGTTATTAACGATACCGTCCTAGGGCAGCCTAGTAGGGGCTTTCGGACGTGTACGATACATTCGGAATCTTAGGGAGTTATGATTATGGCAACATATGCAAATGGTTCTGATAGAATTGGAAATACCAGGGCTAGTGCTAGTAATGGGGTTGTGGTGCCTGGTTTAGGAAACCAATCGCTAGCAAGTCAGATGGCGTTGAATCCTGCTACTGCTGCGCCGACTGAAAATGTCGATACAAATACGGATCATGATTGGTATGGGGTTGTTTTGCAACCAAACACCCTTTACACCTTCACGATGGTTAGAAATGTGAGTGCTGTTGGTGCTAACAATACGCTTATTCCAAGCCTTGGCCTTAAAAATGCCAGCGGAGCCGATGTGGCTGTGGATCGTTACACAACGAACACGCCCACGATGGCCACCTTCCAGTTTACAACCGGTACGGGTGCGGCGGCGAACTATTACTTGGACGCGTCGAGTAACGGACGTAGCAGAGGGGCTTACACCATAGGTGTGGCCGCGGATCTTGCTAACACCGTTCAAGTCGCTAGGACTACCGTTGATCCGAATTTCAATGCTAACGAGGGTGCTACGTGGTGGAATACCGCCAATCGTGTTGGTAACTCAACTTTAGCGCTTGATGGTTCTGGGACCATCACTGATTTTAGTTTTAATCAGACGCGCATTCGCGGTTTCATTGACAAGCGGGGCGATGTCGACATTATTCCAGTTACCCTGGAGGCGGGCAAGTCTTATCGCTTTGATATGGTTCGTACTGGAGGAACTGCTGATAAGCTGAATCCTCATATGAGGTTATTGGCTGTTGACGGTACCACTGTTCTGTATAAGAATGACAACGTCAGTGCCAATACCACTAATTCCCGTATTTCCACTGTTCCAACTGACAGTAAAGTTACCGCTGACGGTCTCTACTATCTTGAGGTTTCTGGTGCCGCGAATACCTTCGGTGCTTACGATGTGTCGGTTCAGATGACCGATGCCGGCGTTAGTGTTGATGTCGATGGGACCACTGGTACTGCGGCTAGCGTCGTTCCTGGCGTAATGAAGGTTGGTTCTTTAGTGGTTAACGACGCGTTGTTTGCTGCTGCTCCTGCTGATGCCGCTGTGCCTCTTGACGTGGCTGCTCCGGCCCTTGCTGCGGGAACGGCTGTTACCAACTATGGGGACTGGTACCAGATGAGCAACCTGAGCGCGGATAGCGTCTACGCTTTCGGTGTGATGGGGCTTGCTGATGCGAATGCGGATCCTGAGGCTAGAAACATCGGTAAACCTGATGTTATGGCTGTGGTTAAGCATGCTACTTCTGGCGTTGATGTTACTAACAGTGTTTTGAGCCAGGATGGCAATGCTGGTTTCGGGTTTTTCTCACCAGCAGGGAACCAGAAATATTTGTTGGCTGTTGGTGCCCAGCCGAACCAGGATCAAGATGCTGATGGGGCCATCGACTCTGGTGTTCTGCAAGGCGGAAACGACCTTATTACAAACAAGGTAGGGCTGTACCAGACGGCTGTTGTTGAGATTGCTAAAGTGCAGGAGTCCTTGTCGTTTAATGCCGATGTTGACAACGATGGTAATGATGACGTCGCCTTAACACGGACGCTTAACAAGACAGACGTGAAGAAAGATATGTTCGACATGTCTGGCGATTGGTATAAGGTTAACTTGGCTGCGGATACAGACTACACCTTTAGTGTTGGCGTAGATGCAGACGCTAAAACTCAGGATGCCACGGGTCTTATGGTGAGGGTGATGCAGGCTGGTGGCGATTGGATGGGTCCAGCGGGAGCAGCCTCTAGAATTGGTCAAGGCGCTGGTCTTGCTGCTGGTTCCTATTTGGTCAATGTAACTGGTAACCTTCGGAATGCTAATAGTACTTCTAGCACCTATGTGTTGACTGTTACTAACAACTCGTAAGTTTGTGGTGGTTTTTTGCTGAGCAACTAGCTCTGCAAAGTTGAAAAAAGGGCGGGCAACCGCCCTTTTTTATTTTGATCTCCTGGGGCAACGCCCCAGGAGACTAAAAGCCCCAACGGGGCAATGCCCCATGGAGAAGTGACAGAGGTTGCGGTTATGATCGACTATCGCTCTTAGCATCACCATTGATCCTGGAAAATGTGGCGGTAAACCGTGCGTACGCGGAATGCGTATGACGGTTTATGACGTGTTGGCCTACCTCTCTTCTGGTATGACTATCGAGGAGATTTTGTCTGATTTCCCTGACTTGGTACGGGGAGATGTTTTGGCTTGTTTAGCCTTCGCTGCTGATCGCGAGCGACATATATTAGCTGTACCAGCATGAGGTTATTATTTGATCAGAATATTTATCAAGCACATCGATGATATTGCTCGGTTGGAAGCAACAGAAGGGCTGTTTCTACTCATATTGTATTGACAAAGCAGGAGGTGTTATGAATGGTGCAACGACATTGGAGGATGTGTGGGCCCTGTTCCGGGAGACCGACCGATTGATGCAGCAGTCCAAGATCGAAGCGGATGAGCGCTACGCCGAATTAACAGCGCAAGTGGCAGAGACCAACCGGCAGATGAAGGAAACCGATAAAAAATTCAAAGAGCTTGCGGAACAAGCCAAACGCACTGATTTACAACTAGGTGCTATTGGTAACAGCCTTGGCGAATTTGTCGAGCGACTGGTAGCCCCGTCTTGTCTGACATTATTTGTTGCTTGGGATATTCCGGTGACGCGGTTGGCACGTAACCTAGAGTCCAGTCGTGGCCGTACCGCCATGGAATTGGATCTGGTAGCAGTCGATACCGGCTATATCGTTGTGGTGGAGGTCAAGACCAAACCAAGAGTGGATGACGTTAAATCATTATTGAAGAAATTACCCAATGTGGTGCAGTCATTTCCAGAATATGCCCATCTCAAGGTGGTGGGTTGTATCGCTGGCATGGTAGTGTCGGAGAGTGTCGCTACTTATGCCCAGAGAAAGGGTCTGTTTGTGTTGATCCCCGATGCCAAGCTGATGAAAATTAATAATCATTCTGGATTTAAACCTCGCTATTGGTCATGAAGTCTCCTTATGCTGTTTGGTCAAGTAGGCTGGCTTAAAACCCACTTGCCCGCGTAGCATACCACCTCATGTCTCCCCCTCGCCCCTTGTGGGCTACTCTATGCACACATCTTCCGGGAGT
>JADGCM010000134.1 GCA_015228995.1 Magnetococcales bacterium | reverse complement strand
GAGAGGGGATTTAGGTAGGAGTCGGCACCCCTTAGGATTGCTCGGCCGACATTTCTGCTGACTCGCCCACGAGCCGATTCACTGTAGCCGGATCCATCGCCTTGAAGGGCGGGTTCTTGAAATCAACCGGCTGGTTCAACAGCGTATCCAATACCTCCCTCACCAAGGCATCAATGGCCTTGTTGACGCGCTCTGGCGCTGCTAATGTCACTGCATCGCCGCCGCTGCTTGGGCTACCATTGGTGGCGGTCGCATTGACCGACGTCGCGACAGCAGAGCTGCCAGAAGAACGGACGCTGAGACCATCCGGACGAGCGGATGAGCGTGCTGTCGTTGCGGACGGTACCGCAGTATTGACGGCATTCATGATGCACCTCTTTGTTTCAGTTCACTGTAAAATCGATATAAAAAAGAACGTTGCCGCTGATAGAGATCCTCCTCCAAGGCACCTTGGAACAGCTCTAATCGTTGCAACATTTCTCTTACTTGGTGGCAGAACGAAAAGCCATCCTGCTGATAAGGATTCTGGTAGGCGCTATCACCAGGCTGGTAGTAAGCGACCGGTTCGCCATTGAGATCATATCGGGTGTTGAGGGCTCCTATCCAGGCCAGAAACGGCGCCATGGCATGATGGGTCGCCAAGGGACTCATTGATTCGGTGGCGGCCTGCCAAGCAGCAAACACCGGCGCGGGCGCTTCTGGAGGTGGGTAACAACACAAAGCCCCCTCCTTGTCTTGGCAAGGGCCAAACTGATTTAACAGTTGAATGGCATCCGACTCGCTCCAGCTAGTCTGATTCTGGGGGCAATTTTCTAGCCCTTGAATCCGGCAAAGTAACTGCAGCTCCTCCGTTGTCAAAGTTGCCAGGAATGCGGCTGCTGAACAGGAGGCCTGCACCAGCCGTAGACGATATAGAATCATGGCAAAATTTTGGACATCTGCTTCGGCAAAACAGCGTAATCGCAACCGGGCAATGGTCCAACCGGATAGAATGTCCCCATAGTGAATGGTTGGCTCTTCAACAGCATCTAGTAGATCCATGAAGCTGTTCATGCCGTCGGTGGACATGACCGTGGTCGAGAAAAGGGCTGGATCAGGCGCGGTATCGGCCTCGTCGCCCTCGTCATCTATTTCGTCCCACCACTCATCGGACAAGAACTGGTCAAACTCATCCAACTCATCTTGTTGTAGAGCCTCCAGCTCATCGGTTTGATAAGCAGATTGACGGGCAAATAGCACCGCCGCAGAGAGACGCGAAATCGATGCAGAAGATAAAGCAAGACTCATCAGAACCCCTCTTTCTCCAAGCTACACGGCAGAAGAAAACCCATGTATGGAGTAGAGTTCAAGCAAACAGCGTGCCAATAATACTATTAGTGTATGGAGCGGCGTGCAGTGACGACCCGGTCGCGGTGGCTGTAATCCTGCAGCAAAGTGGCATCGTCCCAACCAGCTTGGTGGGCAATATTTACCACCGAAGCACCCTGATCGGAACCAATTTCTACGGCGATGAGTCCATCCGGTGCTAACCAGTGTTGTGCCTCAGCAAAGATGCGACGATAGAAAAGAAGACCATCGTCACCAGCCAGCAGCGCGATGGCGGGTTCCCATACCCGGATTTCTGGTTGCAGAGTCGGCCAAGCGTCATGACGAATGTAGGGCGGATTGGCAACAATCAGGTCAAAGCATGGGGGAGGTTGGAGGCCGGACAGTGGCTGATAGAGATCTCCTACCAACAGGGCGGCGCGCTGTTCTAGCCCCAATCGGTGGGCATTCAGCTGACTGTATGTGATGGCGGTGTCGGTGATATCAATGCCCACCCCCGTGGCTTGGGGCCATTCATACAGCAGTGTCAACAGCAGTACGCCGCTGCCGATGCCCAAGTCAAGCAGGGTCCGTGCCCTGCTACGGTCGGGAAAACGGGCCAGCACGGTTTCGATCAGACACTCAGTTTCGGGTCTTGGGACCAGGACACCAGCGGCAACCTGGAAATCTAAGCTCCAAAATTCACGCCTACCGAGGATATAAGCCACTGGCTCGCGTGCTGCACGTCGTTTGATTCGTTCCTTAAATGCTGAGAGCTCGGCGGCGACTAGAGGCCGATCTGGATCAAGAAACAGGCGGAGGCGCTCTACCCGCAACGCATCGGCCAGTAGTATCTCACTGTCGAGACGTGGGCTATCGATGCCTTTCTCTGCCAACCAACGACTGCTCCACTGCAACAATCGCCGTATGGTCCAAAGCTCTGGGGAACGCCCGTTAGTCACGGTCGTTGGGGCACCCGTTCCATTACCGCTTTGACAATCAGCGGCCAGGCAATGGTGGCGTCCGTGAGCACCTCGGCATAACGGCCCCCTTCCTCTTCTGGGACAAATTTACCCCAGCTGACCCCTTCGCGATAACTACAACCAGAAAGACCGCCTAGATGTTCCGGATCAGGACAAATGCGAATGCCGTAGTGAAACCGCACCGGATGGGCCATCTTAATACCCGCACGATGGTCTAATATCTCAATATAAGGGCCAACCTGCTGGGCATAATTGCGTGGCACACCACCACCAATGGTAAAAATAGCTAGCCGCTTTGCCGGGCGTACCAGCTCGGCATAGAAATCAAGATCGATAAACGGATCATAGGATAAGGGGGCTTGGCCAGACAGTTGGCGCTGCCGGTTATGGACGGCGACATCAAGCCCCATTTCCGAGTCAGACAGAGCTGGAATGATGACCGGTACACCACAGCGATAGGCAGATAACAACGGCCCACGTCCATGCGGGTGATGCTTATCCAGCCAAGAACCGATTGCCCGGGTGAGCGTATGGCTGGAGAGTGGTTGTGGTAGACGACCCTGACTCTACAGCGACTGAATCAGCGCCGCCGCTTCATCAAGGTTACTCTCCGGCTCTAAGGTGTCGTAGACGCGGTTATAGCCTTGATCATAGAGCTGTCGATCATCCAGGCCGGGCCGGTATTTGTAATGGTGGCGTGCCATGGACTCAACCAAGCCATGGGTCATCAGTGCCCCAGTGGAGATAATCGCCTGCACATAGCCGCGTTCGATCATCTCGCAGATCACCAACCCCATCTTGGCGACCGTCATCGCCCCAGACAGCGTCAGTACGGTGAAGCAGGCCGGATCGCGCACAATATGTTCTAGCAAGTCGGCGGCTTCGCCCAGACGTCGGGCACCAAAAGAGGCGTCCCGATAGGCGACCATCAGCGCACTGACACTATTGATCTGGTTTAGATCGATGGGCCGAACCGGGTCAAGCCCATCGCTTTCTGGTTGGTGGTAACTGGCCTCACAACGTCCGGCCATGTCATGGATCGTGGTGAACGGTAGCGTGCTGATTCATGGCCACATGATAACCATTACCCTGGTCCAGCAGGGCTAGGTAACGCTCACTTTGCCGTTTGAAGTCGGTACGATAACGCTCTTGCAGCGTCTCGGCAAAAGCAAATTGGACAGTCAATGGATTGACCGGCTGATCATTGACCCGTACCTCATAATGCAAATGGGGACCGGTGGTCAAACCAGTGGTGCCAACATAACCGATCACGTGCCCCTGTTTGATACGTGACCCAACCTGTATTTGATCAGAAAACTCACTGAGATGGGCATAAGCCGTTGTATACTTGCGATTGTGCTGGATCACCACCATATTGCCGTAACCACTCTGCTGCCAACCCATTTCAACGACATGGCCATCGGCAGAAGCGCGCACCGGTGTTCCAATTGGTGCCGAATAATCAACCCCTCTGTGGGCACGATTGTAATTGAGGATTGGATGCATCCGTGACGCTGAAAACCGCGAGGAGATGTGGGTAGAGTCGATGGGAGCGCGGATGAACATCTTTCGCAGCTTCTCGCCACTTTGGGTGTAATAGTCGGAGGAGCCTTGCGGATCGGTATAACGGACGATGCGGTAAGACTGTCCCTGGTTGATCAGCTCCGCCGCGACAATCTGACCATCATGGACTTTTTCGCCATCTAATAAGTACTCCTCGTAGGCAACCGCGAAGCGGTCACTGTCCTCCAGGTCACGCGCCAGATCGACGTCCCACTCGAACAGGCTGATCAGCCGGCGCGCCATGTGCCGCGATACACCGGTGCGGCGTATGGCTTGTACCAGCGAAGTGTTAACCGCGCCGGAGACAGTGCGCAGCCGAACGTCGTAGATCACCGGTTCCAGTTTCGCAACGAGCCGACCCGTCGCCGTGCGGTTCATCCGCAGCTGCTGATCATTCCCCACCGGGTGAATGAGAGACATGAGGGCGCCATCGTTATCGAATTTGAGGCGGACCGGGCTATCATGACGGAGGCGGCGCGATAGATCGTAAACGGCACGGGAGGCATCAATCACCTCACGGGCGGCGCTGTCACTCATGCCCTGACGGGCCAGTAGTTCGTCAATAGTTTCTCCGGGGGCCACAGACTCGCGGATCGTTTGCCCTGCGGGAGTGGTCATATCCCTTGTGACTGGGATTTTGCGCACCACAGGCGGGGTGGCTGGCCAAGATAACGCCGCCATCTCGACATGATCGGGGGCCATTTCCAGGATGGCACGCACCACCGGTGATACCTCTGGAATCGGAATGCTCCCTTCGCTGATGTCGCTGCGTGCCAGCGGTACAATGACCGGTAGGGACCATTGATCAGTGTCCGAGTGGTGCAGTTGGGATTTCTCATCCGGCGTGGTGCTGTCAGCGGTAAAAAAATGGGTGATCGGCATGGGAGAGACCACGGGCCATGCCAGATCGCCTGAGGATTGTTTCGGGGCCA
>JADGCM010000133.1 GCA_015228995.1 Magnetococcales bacterium | reverse complement strand
TGCCATCTGCGGTTCTGCCGGGGATGGTACCATTGCCGCGGGGGACATTCTGCGCAATGCCGTGGCCCAGGCCGGTTACCGGGTGATCAGTTTTGATGTTTATCCACCGGAAATTCGTGGTTTTGGCAAATGTATTGCCCGCTTGCGGATCACAACCGAGCAGGCCTACTCGCTGAAGCGCTATTCCGATGTACTGGTATCGCTGGACGATAGCCATACCATGCCCCACTTGGATGAGGTGCGTGACGATGGCGCCGTCATCTACGAATCGAAACCGGTATCCCAGATGGCGGAAGGCGAACATCTCAGTGCCCATATCCGGCCAGGACAGATTCCCTACGCCCTGCAGATCCGCGAGTTGTCGGAAAAAAGTACCGGTAGCAACCGGTCGCGCAACTTGGTCATTCTGGGATTCATTGCCGGCCTGTTCAGATTGCCTATTGCACCATTTCATCAGGTCATTGGCAAGAAATTCGGTAAGCAGGGGCAGGCCATTGTCAGTCGCAACCAAGCCGCCTTCGACATGGGTGTGACCACCGGGCAGAACTCTTTTCAGCTCGATAACGTCATGTTTTGGGGACCATCACGGGACATCGGCGACAGCAGCAGCCGTATCGCCATGCTGAGCGGCAACGCGGCCGTGGTACAGGGGTGTCTGGATGCCGGTCTAGCCACCTTTTTCGGTTATCCCATTACGCCAGCGACATCCATCATGGAACGATTGGCGACTGAACTGCCCAAGCGCGGCAAGCGACTATTGCAGACCGAAGACGAGATCTCGGCCATGGCAGCGGCCATCGGGGCTGGCTATGCCGGTGCCCGGGCGGCGACGGCCACCTCGGGTCCTGGTCTGGCCCTGATGATGGAAATGCTCGGTCTGGCGACCATGACCGAGGTGCCCTGCGTCGTCTTTGTGTCGCAACGTGGGGGCCCTTCCACCGGCATGCCGACCAAGACCGAACAATCCGATCTCAATGCCGCCCTGTATGGTAGCCCGGGTGATGCGCAACGCATCGTTATTGCCCCTACCAATGTCGAGGGCTGTTATCGCTGTGCTGGCAAGGCCTTCGAGTTGGCCGAACGCTTCCAGACGCCAGTCATCGTCTTGCTGGATCTCTATCTCTCCAACCGTTACGAGACGGTATTGCTGTCCGATGCCGGACCCCCCTTCAATCTGGATGCCAACCGTTCCGTGCGGGTATTGGAGTCAGGCGAGATTTACCAGCGTTTCGCCATGACCGATGACGGTGTCAGTCCACGGGCTATTCCCGGTCAGGCTGGCTGCATGCATGTGGTAACGGGTCTGGAGCACAACGAGCTGGGACGACCGAACGACCAGGGCGATAACCATGAACGTATGAGCCGTAAGCGTCACGACAAGTTGAAGGGGGCGCTCGATTATCCCGATTTCGCCAAATGCAAGCGCTTTGGGGATGAGGGTCCGGTTCAGGTGGGCTTGCTGTCGTGGGGCTCTACTTTCGGCGAGTGCCTTGAGGCGATGTTGAAGGCGCGCCAGGAAGGAATCCGCTGCGCCGCCATGAAAGTGGTGATGCTTTCTCCCCTGCCTGTCGAGCCGATTGCGCAGTTCATGGAGGATTGTCAGGTGGTATTGGTGCCTGAGCTCAACTACGAGGGTCAGTTTGCCCATTTGGTGCAAGGCACGCTGGCCCGTCCAGTGGTGCGCATGAGCCGGGTACCAAGTGGTCCGATGCCGGTGGAGGAAATTCTGGATCAGATACGTCGTCTGGCAGCTGGTAAGGAGTGTAACGCATGACTGCGATGGAAAAGCCGGTTTATGTCGATGAGAAACTGCAGGAAGTCAAGCTGAGTGGACGGCTGGATTATCGTTCGCGTGCCTTGCCGACCTGGTGCCCAGGATGTGGTTATTTTTCCATTGTCGAAGGCGTGACGGCGGCCCTGAACACCATGGCGGTGCCGCATCAGGAGGCGGTGGTGCTGTCCGGTATTGGCTGTGCCTCGCGTTTTCCTTTTTTTGTGAATACCTATGGTTTTCATACCTTGCATGGTCGGGTATTACCGGTGGCAACCGGGGTCAAGGTGGCTCAGGACAAGCTGACCGTCATTGCCATTGGTGGGGATGGGGATGGTTTTGCCATTGGCGGAGGCCATTTGCCCCATGCCGCCAAACGTAACATTGATATCACTTACCTGTTGTTTGATAATGGTATTTATGGGCTGACCAAGGGACAGACCTCTCCTACCTCTGCACACGGGTTTCGTACCTCGACCACGCCCTACGAAAATCCCGACGAGCCCCTCAACCCGGTGATGATGGTTCTTTCTTATGGGGCTAGCTGGGTGGGTCAGGCCTACGCCGGACATCCGGACCATTTGCGCCAGATGATTGCTGCAGCTATTCAGCATCGCGGTTTTTCCTACCTGCACATTCTCAGTCCCTGTGTCACCTTTGACAAGACCAGCAAGACCTATGTCAACCTGGGTATGCAGGTGCGCGACCTGCCGGATGATCACGATGTCACCAATCGGATGGCGGCCCTTCATCATGCCTCGCGTACCAACAGGCCTTCCTTGGGACTGTTCTACCGTGAGGAACGGCCAACTTTGGGAGATAACCTTAACACACTGATTGCCAAGGCTGGAGGATCTATCAGTATATAAAATAATATTAATAGATTAGATATGTTTATAATTAGTATTGTTTCATGATAGAGAAGACCATAGTGCAGAGGCAGCACGTCTTGGTGACTAGTGGTGCTGGTAGCACGGGTATAGCAACTTGGATCAATGTATTGGTTAATAGTGGTCGTTATGACCTGAGTCTTGTTGGTTATGCAGGAGCGACCATTGTGCTTTATAACTCTATAGCCGTTGAGGAATCAATTTATGGCCAATAATACACTGACCATTCGTGACAACCGCACTGGGAAAGAATTGGAAATTCCTATCCTGGAAGGGAGTGAAGGCCCAGGTGTGGTTGATATTGCCAAATTCTACAAGGAATTTGGTTTGTTCACCTTTGATCCTGGTTTTCGTTCTACCGCCTCCTGTCGCAGTCGAATCACGTTCATCGATGGCGATGAGGGAATCCTGCTCTATCGTGGCTACCCGATTGAACAACTGGCAGAACAAAGCAGCTTTCTGGAAGTCTGCTATCTGTTGTTGAACGGTGAGTTGCCTAACAAAACGCAACACGACGAGTTCGTAAAGCTTGTCAGTGAACACACTATGGTGCACGAACAGATGCTGTTCTTCTATCGTGGCTATCGCCGAGATGCCCATCCAATGGCCATTATGGTCGGTATGGTAGGAGCGTTATCGGCCTTTTTTCATGATTCCCTCGATATCCAGAATCCACGCCATCGTGAGGTCTCGGCGTTTCGTATGTTAGCCAAAATTCCTACCATTGCTGCCTACTCCTACAAGTACTCAGTGGGTCAGCCTTTTGTCTATCCCCAGAATAGGCTAGGCTATGTCGAAAACTTCCTCAATATGATGTTTTCGGTTCCTTGTGATGACTACAAAATTTCATCAGTAGCGGCACGTGCTTTGGAACAAGTCCTCATTCTGCATGCTGATCATGAACAGAATGCCTCAACATCGACTGTACGCTTGGCTGGGTCATCCGGGGCCAATCCGTTTGCTGCTATTTCGGCCGGTATCGGTGCCTTATGGGGGCCGGCCCATGGTGGGGCCAACGAAGCGGTGCTATTGATGCTGGAACAAATCGGCACCGTAGAACGTATTCCGGAGTTTATCAAACGGGCCAAGGATCCGGATGATCCTTTTCGTCTGATGGGGTTTGGTCATCGGGTTTACAAGAATTACGACCCACGTGCCAAAGTGTTGCGCAAAGCGGCCCATGATGTTCTTGAGGATCTGGGAAGAGGCGATGATCCATTATTCAAAATGGCTTTAGCACTGGAAAGGATTGCCTTGGAAGATGACTATTTCATCAAGAAAAAGCTTTATCCCAACGTCGATTTTTATTCTGGTGTTATCCAGTCAGCCATTGGTATTCCGACCAATATGTTTACAGTCATTTTTGCTGTAGCGCGTACGATAGGATGGATCTCTCAATGGATGGAAATGATTTCGGAAGAAGATCATTCCATTGGCCGTCCGCGGCAGCTTTACATTGGAGCCAAACAACGAAATTATCTATCTCTGTCACAACGTTGATCCATGTAACATTCGTCATGCTGATACCTGGATCAAATCCTATCGTTTGATCCAGGTAAGCCCTATCGTTTGATCCAGGTATTGATGGGAGATCGCTCATGGCCCTACCTAGTTTCGAATTGAATGGTGAAATTTATATGGTAGACGAGGATGGTTATCTAGCTGATTTTCAACAATGGAATCAAGAAATTGCAATTCATCTTGCTACCCATAATCATATTACAATGACCGATGCTCATTGGGAAATTGTCCATTTCTTGCGCAAATATTACCAGGAATATCGGATTGCTCCCATGATTCGCATTTTGACCAGGGTGATAGGTAAGACATTTGGCAAGGAAAAAGGAACTACTCGATATCTTTATGAACTCTTTCCTGATGGACCAGCAAAACAGGCCTGCAAGATTGCTGGTTTGCCAAAGCCAACGGGTTGCGTATAAATATGTCTTGGCTCTCAGTTCTACTGGACACGGAAAGGCCGGATTGGTTTCATGTCCATGATGGTCATGCCGCCAGTGCCTTGTCGGCATCAGCCTCCATCATTTCTTGCAGCTTCTTGGCGGCCTTGGCCCAGTGCTGCCACTTTGGAATCGTGATCCGACATTCCGCAGTTGTTTTGTAGTTTTTTTGATTTTACGTTCTGCTGCCCC
>JADGCM010000132.1 GCA_015228995.1 Magnetococcales bacterium | reverse complement strand
TTGGCACTTCTGCCCCGGGTGATCAATTATTGCGTGAATATGGTTTTACAGCCGCTACTGTTGCGGATCGGGCGCGTGCGTTGTTGGCGCGGCATCGTCCATGAAGCAGCCCTTTCTGGCCTCTGACCGCGCTTTTGGCCTCTTGTTTGGTTTGCTGCTACTAGCGGTAGCCTTATGGCCCTGGTGGCAGGGCGGTCCATTGCGGTTGTGGGCGTTGCTGACGGCGGCGGCATTGTTGGCGATCAGCTGGCGGTATCCGACTTGGCTGGCACCCCTCAATCGGCTCTGGTTGATGATCGGGCAGTTACTGCATCGCATCATGAGCCCATTGATCATGGCAGTGATATTTGGTTGCTTGTTTGTACCGGTCGGTCTATGGCGCCGCTTGCTGAGACGTGATCCACTGCGTCTCCGGATCGACCCCCAGGCCGATAGCTATTGGCTCGGTCGTGATCCGCAGGAATTCAAGCCAGAATCAATGAAATACCAATTTTAGCTCTGGGTGAAGGAGCGGGATGATGACTGGAGAGGGAGATGGCGTTGAATTAACGGTCGTCATCCCGGTGTTCAACGAGCAGGCAAATATTGAGCCTATGGTACGAGCGCTTGATATCGCCTTGGCCAACGTTCGTTGGGAGGTCATCTTCGTCGATGATGACTCGCCGGATGGAAGCGCTGATGAGATCCGGCGTCTCGCCCAACAGGATCGTCGGGTACGTTGTCTGCACCGCATTGATCGCCGAGGGCTCTCCTCAGCTTGTGTCGAGGGCATGCTGGCCAGTTCTGCCCCTTATCTGGCGGTTATGGATGCTGACTTTCAACACGACGAACAATTATTACCCCAGATGCTGCACCAATTGCGCGGTAGTGATGATCTAGATCTGGTCATCGGCAGTCGCTACATCGCTGGCGGTAGTACCGGGGCGCTGCCCGAGTCACGGGTGGGTATCAGCCGCTTTGCTACCTGGTTGGCACGGTTAGTATTGGGTGTTTCCATCTCCGACCCGATGAGTGGTTTTTTCATGCTCAAGCGGGCTCTACTGATGCAGGTGGTGGGTCATCTATCGCAGCAGGGTTTTAAAATTTTGCTGGATCTATTAACCAGCGGTACCGAGGTACGCTATCGCGAGCTGCCTTATGTGATGCGCAGTCGTCAGCGCGGCGAAAGCAAGCTGGATATTTTGGTCAGCGGTGAGTTTCTGCTGCTGCTACTGGACAAACGTCTCGGTCACCTGCTCCCCCCCAAGTTTCTCATGTTTGTCGCGGTGGGGCTGATCGGTGCAGCATTGCACCTGTTGGTGTTGGGCCTGCTCTATCTGCACTGGGGAGCACCGTTCTGGTCCGCCCAGAGCAGTGCCACCCTGGTGGCCATGACCTCGAATTTCCTCCTCAACAACCAATTTACCTATCGTGATCGCCGTCTTCGTGGCAAACGACTGTTTTATGGCCTACTATTATTTTATCTAGTCTGTAGCTTGGGAGCCCTCATCAACGTCCGCATCGCCAGCTCTCTTTATGAATTAGAAATCACTTGGTGGTTGGCCGGATTATTAGGAGCCGTGGTCGGAACCGTATGGAATTACGCCATGACGCTTACCTTTACTTGGAGGAAAAAACGCCTTGCCGTTTGATTATGCCACGATTCCGGTAGGTTATTATGACGCGTTGTTTCATCGTGGTCGCGGCGTACAGAGCCAATGGCATCGCCTCAAGTTTGCCCGTTTTCGGCGTGCAATGGGCGGCTATCGCCGTCATCTTGATATCGGTTGTGGTCCGGGAACGCTCATTGGCAGCTTGGGCGTTGAACACGAGAGCACCGGCATTGATCTGGCTGCCGGCCAGATTGACTATGCTACTGCTCGTTACGCCGCCCCACAGCGCCGCTTTCAGGTCACCGAGGCGGGTACCACACTCCCTTTTGCCGATGCCTCATTTGATGTCATTACCCTGGTTGAACTCGTCGAACACCTACCAGAAGCAGAGATCATCTCACTGTTACGTGAATCGACACGCTTGCTGCGTCCGCAGGGACGATTATTATTGTCCACACCCGATTACGGCGGCCCCTGGCCATTGATTGAGGCTCTGGTCAATCGCCTAGGACCGGTCGATTATAGTGAACAGCACATCACCCGTTTTAATCAGGCCCGATTGCAAGCTCTGTTGGCGCAAATTCCGGGTTTATCGACAGAGCCTCTCACGCGTTATATGGGACTAGCCCCCTTTCTAGCGGCGATCTCTTGGTCCCTATCACAAAAAGTAGCTGATTGGCCGCCACCCACCTGGATAAACGGCCGCATTGGGCTACTGCTGTTTGCGGTTGCAACCAAAACATGAGGAGCGCGCTGAGATGACTCTATGCCAACAATGGCTTAGAAAATCTAACCAAGACCTGATCGCAGCCGAGACCTTGCTAAAATTATCGCCCGACGTGTCCGAGGAGCTGCTGGATATTATCTGTTTTCATCTCCAGCAAGCCGTCGAGAAAAGTCTCAAAGGCTTGTTAATCTTGCACGGCCAAGCCATTGTATGCACTCATGATCTGTGTTTATTACAGGCCATGGCGGCACCGATCATGGCCAACATCGCCGACCATAACACCCTACTCATCGCTCTGAATAGGTATGTGGACGATGACGGCTTCCCCGATTCTGCCGCCACCACACTCAAGCACGCTGACGTGGTAACAATGCCGGAGGCCGTCACAGAACTGGTGACACAGATACGGGCACGGTGCGCTGAGGAGATCCATTAATGGTAAAACTATTTTTAATCAATATATTTTTATGTAATAAACCAATCGGTTATTCAGAATCTTTACCAAGATTGCATAGAGCCTTAATGCGACATCCCGCAATTCTTAAGAATAAAGCTCTTTGTTATCCATGTAATTTTTCGGGTCAATACCCCACTTGGCATGGTCTTCGTGGCTTTTGATGGTATAGCCTTTTTTCTCGGGCATATCTTTATAGGCCATCAGATCGATCTCTCGCGGCTCGATTTTCTTTTTCTGCTTGGCGTCGGCCATGACATTGACCACCGGGTGCAACAGGCTTTCTGAGTTGGGACGCAACACCACCGCCAGCAGGTCATTCTCCAATCGCACCAAGGTGCCCATTGGATAAATACCCACGCATTTAACAAAATATTGGAACAAAGCCGGGTTGAAGTGATACTGGCTCCACTCCATCATCCGCTTTAGCGCCAAATGGGGATTGTTGCCTTTGTGGTAGCAGCGATCAGAGGTAATGGCATCGTAGACATCGGCAATGGCGGCCATCTGACCAAATTGATTGATTTGGTCCCCCTTCAGCCCTTTTGGATAACCCGAACCATCATAGCGTTCATGGTGCTGGCTGGCGACGTGAACACTGATTTCCGAAATGCCCTGACACTGTTCCAGGATACGGCGACTGTAGGTAACATGCTGGCGCATAATAGCGAATTCATCGTCGGTCAACTTGCCAGCTTTATTAAGGATCTCCATCGGTGTTTTCATCTTACCGATGTCGTGCAATACCGCACCCAAGCCAACATCGACGATATCTTCCGAGCTGATTCCCAGCGTCTGGCAAAATGAGAGCATGAACACACCGACATTGACCGAGTGCATAAAGGTATATTCGTCCTTTTGCTTGATCAGACCCAAGCTTAAAATGGCGTCGCGGTTACGGAACATGGAATCGGCCATCTGGGTGACCATATCTTTCATGGGACCAATCACCACTTGCTGCCCCATCCGTACATCTTCGAGGATATTACCTACCATCTGACGCGCCTGGCGCTTGATTTGCGCCGCTTGCTCCATCTCTTTTTCCATGCTCACCTGTTGATAGCGCGCTGCTTCTCGGTGACTTTCTCCCAATTCGTGCAACTGCGCCTCCAGCTCGGCCTCAACTTGCCGTTGCAACGGCGCCCCAGCGACATCGTCGCCCCGCGCCGTATCGATATAGAGGTCTTTGATGCCGTGCTCGATGATACGACGCAACTCCGCTTCGGTCGTAATCAGGCGTGGCGTCGCGAAAAAATTCGGGTCACGACCTTGACAGCAGGGATCCTTCCAGTTGTGATTAAAATCATGCACGAACATGCCAGGAGCCAATTGGCTTGTCAGAATTTTTTTGATCATGCTTGATGCCGCCCTCAACTCAGAATGGGTGTTACCAACAAACGCATTAGTAGCGCCAACGATACCACAACAGCCCCAGATATTCATGGAACAACGATTCAATGCCTCCAGAAACGCCAGGCAGCCAGCAACTTGGTTTGGTCGGCCACTGATTGAGGCTAGACAGAGTTGGTGCTGGTGTCACCCGCATACCAACCCGTTCAAATGACCAGACCGCCCGCGGCATGTGGATGGCGTGGGTAACCAGCAGAACGTGGTTGATGTTTTCCTGCCGCAACAGGCGTTGCGACAATAACGCATTTTCCCAGGTGGTGTGACTATCCTCTTCAAGCCAGCGCACCGGCACTTGAAATTCATCCTGTAGCACATTGCGCATCAAAAACGCTTCGGAACTTTTTTCCCCGGCCGGTCTCCCACCGGTGACCAAAATCGGCAAGTTGGTGCGATGATGCAACCAAGCAGCGTAGCGCACCCGCGCCAAACCACCACTGCTGATGGTATCACGACCGCCATATTCCGGGGCAGAAGGATAACGCCCTTGCCCCAACACCACAATGGCGCCAATGTCGGTCGCTCGCTGCTCCAGACGGCTTTCTGTCAGTGGTGGATAACGATTCAGACCACGCAGCAACACCTGGATCATCGCTGGCGTGCTAAACGAATAGAGCAGGAGAATGGAAACAACAACAGCCGCTGTAGCCCGCCAGCGATGGCGCGGCATCCACCACA
>JADGCM010000131.1 GCA_015228995.1 Magnetococcales bacterium | reverse complement strand
CAATCCCTTGCCATTGCCCACAATCACGATGGCAGAGAAGCTAAACCGACTTCCACCTTTAACGACTTTAGCCGTCCTCTTGATGACGACGAGCTTCTCAATCAACTCCTCGCTCTGTATATTTTCTAGCTCCGCACGACGCGTCTTGGCCATTGCCCCGACCTCTTTATCCTACTGCAAAAAAATTAAAATTCGAGACCACCGGCCCGGGCCGCATCAGCGAGCTCCTTGGCCCGCCCATGGTAGAGATAACCGCCCCGATCAAACACAACACGAGTGACATTGGCCTGACGCGCCTTCTCTGCCAATCGAACACCCACCAAACTAGCCGAGGAGCAATTGCCCCCATGCTTGATCTGGCTCCGCACCTCCGGCTCAACAGTCGAGGCCGAGACCAGGGTCACGCCGCTCCGATCATCAATGATTTGGGCGTAGATATGTTTGGTACTGCGAAAAACGGAAAGACGTGGCCGACCATCACTCACCTGCTTCAACTTATACCGAATGCGACGCGCCCGCACCCGGCGCGTCGCAATTTTGCTCTCCTGTGCCATCGAGATTCTCCCTACTTCTTCTTCTTCGACTTCTTGCCTTCCTTCATGACAACGTATTCGTTCAGATAACGAACACCCTTGCCCTTATAGGGCTCAGGGGGTCGATAATCACGAATCTTGGCACAGACCTGGCCCACCATCTCTCGGTCATATCCCCTAACCGTCACGGCCGTATTCTTCTCAACTTCAATCTGAATACCATCGGGAATTGGGAAGTCGACACCATGGGAAAAGCCCAACGCCAACTTCAGGGTCCGCCCCTCAACAGCAGCGCGATAACCAACCCCGATGATCATCAGCTGCTTGCTAAAGCCAGTGGAGACCCCTGTCACCATGTTCGCCAATAACGTGCGGCTCAGCCCCCACAAAGAGCGATAAGCACTGCTCTCACTCCGCAACGAGACCGCAATCCCCGCCGGCCCCTGCTGTAGCTGAACCTCCGGATGGAAATCCCTAGTCAACAACCCGTTCTTCCCCTTGACGGTGACCGTCTGGTTGTCAATCTGCACTTCCACCCCCTGGGGGATCGCCACTGCCCTCTTGCCAATTCTCGACATCGTCTTATGCCCTGAAAACTAAAATACCGTACACAACAGCTCGCCACCAACACCAAATTTCTTGGCCTGCCGGCTGGAAATTACACCACGATTCGTGGATAGAATAGCGATGCCAAGACCGTGATAAACACTGGGGATTTTCTCCTTGCCAACATAGCGGCGGCACCCAGGCGTCGAACAACGACGAATCTCCTCAATCACAGGACGATTCTGGTGGTACTTCAGCCCGACGCGGATGAACGAATGGCCCCCCTCTCCCTGCTGGAGCACCTCCACATCCGATAGGTAGCCCTCCTCACGCAAGATGCCACATATCTGCAACTTGACGCTCGACAACGGAATATCCACCGTCGATTTCTTTACCATCTGTCCATTGCGGATACGCGCTAGCATATCGCTGATCGGATCAGTCATCCCCATGCTATCAATCCCCTCAATTGTTTTACCAGGAGGCCTTAATCACACCTGGCATATCCCCTCGCAACGCCAACTGCCTGACACAGATACGACATAGACCAAATTTGCGCAGATACCCCCGCGGCCGAGCACACCTCTGACAACGATGGTATTCACGAACAGGAAACCTCGGCTTCCGCTGCGACTTAGCAATTAATGACTTCTTAGCCATTGGATCAATTCCACATCACACTGATTCGTTTAGAGTTCTGGGTTAATTTCTGAATGGCATACTGAAGCCACGCAGCAGCGATTTCGCCTCACGGTCGGTCTGCGCCGTCGTAACAATGATCACATCAAGCCCACGCACGGCATCTACCTTGTCATAATCAATCTCAGGGAATATGATCTGCTCCTTGATCCCCATGGCAAAATTACCTCTCCCATCAAAGGATTTCCCAGAGATGCCACGGAAGTCACGTACACGCGGCAGCGCTGCGTTGATCAAACGATCAAGAAATTCGTACATCCGATCCCGACGCAAGGTCACGCTGCAACCGACAGGCTGCCCCTGACGAATCTTGAAGCCAGCGATGGACTTTTTGGCCCGAGTCACAATAGGCTTCTGGCCGGAAATAGCCGTCATGTTCGACAAAGCACCCTGAAGTGCGTTCTTATCAGTTGCCGCATGGCCAACGCCCATGTTCAGAACAATCTTCTCCAGCTTCGGAACCTGCATAACATTCTTGTAGGCAAACTCCTGCACCAGTTCAGACACTATCTTGCTACGATACAAATCCTTCAGCCTTGCCATTTCTACAGCCCTTCATCCAGCCAACATCTCGGGCAGCCAACATCTCGGGCGGCCAACATCTCTAGCGCCGGTCCAGTACTTCACCGGAACCACAGGCCACACGAACCTTCTGGCCATTTTCTAACACCTTCTTACCGATACGAACGCCCTTGCCGGTATCTGGATCGCGCAGCATGACATTCGAGATATGGACCGGACCCTCCTTCTCGACAATCCCACCCTGCTGCTCCTTGGTCTGCCTTGTGTGGCGCTTGACCATGTTGATCCTAGCCACCAGAACCGCGCTCTTATCCGGAATTACCTGCAAAATTTCGCCATGTTTACCTTTGTCTTTGCCAGAGATGACAACAACATGGTCGCCCTTTCTTAGACTGGTCTTGAATTTAACAGTCGCCACTCTCCAGTCTCCTACAATACTTCTGGTGCCAATGAGACAATTTTCATATAGTTGCGACTGCGCAACTCACGGGTAACCGGACCAAAAATACGCGTCCCCACCGGCTCACCCTGGTTGTTAATCAGCACCGCCGCGTTACTATCGAAACGGATATAGCTGCCATCTTTGCGCGCCACCTCTTTTTTGGTTCTGACGACAACGGCCTTGGCAACGTCACCTTTCTTCACCTTGCCTCTTGGGATCGCCGACTTGATACTAACAACGATGGTATCACCCACCCCAGCATACCGCCTCTTAGAGCCCCCCAAAACCTTAACGCACTGTACCTTCTTGGCACCGGAATTGTCCGCGACATCCAGAACCGTCTCAACCTGAATCATGATGCGTGTCCTTTTTTGCTATCCGTTGGTGCCTTCACTCACAGAGGAGCCCACCAGCACAACCCACCGCTTTCTGCGACTCAACGGACGGCTTTCCTCTATCTGCACGGTGTCTCCCACAAGACAGCGGTTGCTTTCATCATGAGCGAGATATTTCTTGGTCCGGCGTACAATCTTACCATAAAGTGGGTGCTGCACCTTACGCTCAACCGCCACCACGATCGTTTTATTCATCTTGTCGCTGACAACCGTACCCTGCATCACACGCTTTGCCATGACTACCCCCCCTGAACCTTCCGCACACGTTCACCTAGGATCGTCTTAACCCTGGCAATATCTTTCCTGACCACGCGCATCCGCGCACTATTCTCCAACTGAGCGACAGCCCGCTGAAACCGCAGATTAAACATCTCCTGATACAGTTCTCGCAGCCGCTCGTTCAGCGCACCGTCCGCCATCTGCCTAATCTCGCTCGACGTCATAATATCTCTCCACTGCGCTCGACAAATTTAGTGCGAATCGGCAACTTGGCACTTGCCAACAGCATGGCCTGGCGCGCAATATCGACGTGGACCCCCTCCATCTCGTAGAGAACACGCCCCGGATGGATTTTAGCGACCCAGTACTCGACGCTACCCTTACCCTTACCCTGGCGAACCTCGGCCGGCTTTTTGGTAATCGGCACATCGGGAAAAATGCGTATCCAAACCCGACCACCACGTTTGATGAAACGGGTCATGGCGCGCCGCGCTGACTCGATCTGGCGCGCCGTCAGACGACCAGGCTCCAGCGCTTTCAATCCATACTCCCCGAAGTCCAAATCACCTCCTCGGGAAGCAACCCCGTGTATCCGTCCCTTGTGTGACTTACGGAACTTAGTCTTTTTAGGTTGCAGGAGCATTCAAAAATACCTCAACAGCTATCGTTTTGAAAAATTACTGCTTCGCAATAATCTCGCCCTTAAAAATCCACACCTTGACCCCAATGATGCCGTAAGTCGTTTTCGATTCGGCAAAGCCAAAATCGATATCCGCCCGCAAAGTATGCAGGGGCACGCGGCCCTCCCGATACCACTCCATACGGGCGATCTCAGCTCCCCCCAATCTACCGGAACAGTTGATGCGTATCCCTTGCGCCCCAAGACGCATGGCCGAGGTGACCGCCCGCTTCATACCGCGACGAAAGGCAACCCTCTTTTCCAACTGTTGCGCCACATTTTCCGCCACCAACTGCGCATCCACTTCCGGCTTACGCACCTCGGAAATGTTTAGCTGGATGTCCGTTGTCGAAATTTTACGGATATCCTCCTTCAATTTCTCGATATCAGCGCCTTTCTTGCCGATGATGATCCCTGGACGCGCCGAGAAGATGTTAATACGCGCCTTTTTAGCGGGCCGCTCAATGATAATCTTGGAGATGCCCGCGTGCGCCAGCCGCTTCTTAAGCCATTCCCGCAACCGGATATCTTCCAACAGAAGGGAAGCATAATGTCTATCTGCAAACCAACGTGTATCCCAGGTCTTCGTTATCCCCAACCTGAACCCAATTGGATGAACCTTCTGCCCCATGTAATAAACCCTCTCAGCCCCTCTCCACAAAAACCAGACTCACCAGCAACCACCTTAAATCCCTGGGCTTCAATCCCTAGGACTGACAGCAATGGTGATATGGCATGTCGGCTTCAAAATTCGGTTAGCACGCCCACGGGCACGCGGCTGAAATCGTTTGATTGTCGCGCCACCATCTACAACAGCCCAAGAAACAAATAAC
>JADGCM010000130.1 GCA_015228995.1 Magnetococcales bacterium | reverse complement strand
GATCAGTAGGCTTATGGATACGTCATGGTTGGCATGTCACCGTGGCTTATGTAATCGGTTTCTTTGTGATGATGGCTATCGTAGGCTGGCAGCCCCATTAATCTCTTGCCCAAGTACCAACAAATTCTTGCATATCTGTAACAACGTTTGTTAGCATACCGCCCTTCTGGGGCAACCAGGAAGTTCAGCCCTGGTTTGCCTCCATTATACACAGTGACCCCGCGCAAGCGGAGCCCTCACTTGGGAGTGTCATCTTATGTGGTATTGGCGTTTGATTGTGCTGTTGTTGACCTTGGCCGTCGGTCAAGATCTTTGGGCATCGACCGATGCCGTCGCTACCGTGCCCAATAGTCCGATGGTGTTCGGTATCCCCGTTGATTTCATTCTGTTTGCCTTGACGCTGCTGGGGGTGGCGGTGTTGCATCGACACACCTTGCAAGTAGCCCTGACCGGTCTGGCCGTCATCATCCTGTACAAACTATTGGTAACCGGCTTCAAATACGGCACGGGCGTGGCTGGCTTGGTTTCCCATTTGGGTCACGAATGGGTTATACTGACCAACCTGCTGTGCTTGCTGCTGGGATTTGCCTTACTCTCCAACCATTTCGAGCGTACCGGTCTGCCGGAAATTTTACCGAAATTTTTACCAAGCGGCTGGATGGGCGGCTTCGCGCTGCTGGTGATGATCTTCGTGCTGTCGAGTTTTCTTGATAACATTGCCGCAGCCCTGATTGGGGGCACCATCGCCAACATCGTCTTTCGCAAACGGGTCCACATCGGCTACTTAGCGGCCATTGTCGCCGCCTCCAATGCCGGTGGTTCCGGTAGCGTCGTCGGTGACACCACCACGACAATGATGTGGATCTCGGGTATCAGCCCACTGGCGGTACTGCACGCCTACAGCGCCGCTGTTATCGCTCTGGTGGTGACCGGCATTCCCGCAGCGCTACAACAACATCGTCACTCCCCTATCATTGCCGAGCCAACAGCCGGGGTGACGGTTGATGGCACGCGGGTGGCCATTGTCTTCTTTATCCTCGTCCTCGCCATTGTCTCTAACGTCCTAGCTAACGTGATGTTCGTCGGCGTTGCCGATCTCTTTCCGGTCATCGGTGTCGCAGTATGGGTAGCGTTGTTGGCCTCGACCCCCCTGCGCCAGCCCGACTGGAGCTTGTTGCCAGAGGCCTTCAAAGGCAGCATTTTTCTGCTATCGTTGGTCACTTGTGCCTCGCTCATGCCGGTGGAGAAGTTACCGCTCGCTTCGTGGCAGACCGCCTTTGGCTTGGGCTTTGTCTCAGCGGTGTTTGATAACATCCCCTTGACGGCACTGGCCATCAAACAAGGTGGTTATGACTGGGGTGTGCTGGCCTATACCGTCGGTTTCGGCGGCTCTATGATCTGGTTTGGCTCCTCAGCCGGTGTGGCGTTGGCCAATATGTTCCCTGAGGCTCGGTCAGCGGCGTTATGGGTGCGCCATGGTTGGCACGTTACCGTGGCTTACATCATCGGCTTCTTTGTGATGATGGCTACCGTTGGTTGGCAGCCCAATTAAACTTAAGTCCTCACCTCCATACAGTCCTCACCCCCTTACGTCCCCCTCTCCATAAATGGCGAGGGGGAGATATGGAGAGGGGTTGGGGGTGAGGTTTCATGACTTGGCTTCGCACTCCCCCACAATGGGGTAGGGTGAGGGGTGCTGTGAATCACACGCAGCGATCAATTTGATCGAATAACGCGTTTTGGTGCGCCTCCAGCTGCTGGAACTGCTGGCGCACCTGCTCCTGGTTGCCCTGATGACAGTCGTCTACCAACTGCTTCAGCAAGTGGTGGAATTCTTGGTGGGCCTGTTTGATCTCTGCTAAAGCGGCTGAGTCATGGCTGGCCAGCCACTGGCCCGTGGGGCAGTGGTGTGCCGCTAGTGCCTCCTGGTCAGCGGTCAGGGTACCGCGACCGGCCAACAACTCCTGCAGCTGGGATAACCAATGAAGGTGAACCGCTTTGTGGTGCGCGATATCTAGAGGCCATGTCCCAATATCAAAACGCTCTTGTGCCTTGTTTAGCGTCGTCGAGGTGCCCTGAATCAGCCGAGACAACGTCGCCGAGTAATTAACACTGCCTTGCAGACACCAAAACAACTGAAACAGCTCCCGAGCCTGGCCACGAATATGGACCGACTGTTGGGTGGTGCGTTCTGCTGCCGAGACGATCTCATCCATCATCTGCCTGGCATCGTCACTGAGACCGACGGCGCCATCTGCCTCCGAAACCACCGTTGACGAGGCACGGGCGATCTCTTCAGTCCCTTGTGCCGCCTCGCTGGCTGCCCGTGATACCTCTTGCGCCGCCTGTTGCAATTCATGAGCGTTAAGGGCCACGGCATCCGAGGCCTTGGCCACCTGTCCCATAGAACGGGCAATCTCACCGACAGCGGTCGACTGCTCGTCAACCGCTCGGGTGATGTCCTGGTTGGAGTCGTTGACATCATTAATGCCCTGGACAATTTCATCGACAGCGTCCGACACCTCGCGGGTTTGCTGCTGTATCTCATTGATCCTCTGACCAATGGTAAAGGTGGCTTCTTGGGTTTGGCGGGCCAGATCTTTGACCTCGTTGGCGACCACGGCGAAACCACGGCCCGCACTCCCAGCCCCGGCAGCTTCAATTGAGGCATTGAGGGCCAACATGTTGGTCTGTTCAGCAATGTTATTAATAATTTCAATAACATTTCCGATGGTACGTGCCGACTCAACCAGATTTTCCATCACCTGATAGGTGCTTTCGGCCTTGTGCTGAATCCGGCTCGAAGTATCGCTGGCCACCGAACAGCGCTGACGCACATCGCTGAGAGACGAAGTGACCTGTTCGACGGCGGCACTGACTGCGTTAACCGAATGAGACACCTCACCGATCCGCCGATTGACCTCATTCAGGTTAGCACTCATCTGCTCGGCAGCCGCCGCCATGGTACGGACGTTGGCACTGGCCTGCTCCGTCGCTGCCGACACGGTATGGATGCTGCTTGACAGACGGTTCGCTGCCATGACAATCTGCTCCAGATTTTGTGACGACTGCCCCACCGAACGAGCTACCTGGGCCATTTCGGCTGACAGGGTGTCGGTGCCCTGCTCCACTGTCTGGGCAATTTGGCCCGTAGCCTGCGAGTCGCCGTTGATCACCTGCTCCAACCGGTGCATCTCATGGGCACAGGTAGCCAACGTATGCGCCTGCACAACAATGACCCGAACAGTGGCAACCAAGCTATCCGCCATTTGATTAACCATGGCAGCGATGGTAAAAATCTCGTCCGCCTTGGGAGGAATCGTGACACGCCTCGTTAAATCCCCGTCCACAATTTTGCGTACCACGCCATTGATCTCCTGCAAAGGGCGGGAAATGCTCTGCATAATGAGCCAAGAAACCCCTGACAATAGCACCAATAAAATACCTAGAGATAATATGAGGTCCTGTGCTTCGTGCCAAAACTTCGCCTCAACGTCATCAATGTAGATACCGGTACCAATGATCCATCCCCAGGCGCTAAATCCCTTAATAAAAGACAATTTATCGACCGGGCGGTCCACTCCTGGTTTGGACCACTGATAAGCCACGAACCCCGATTGTTGTTGCTGAACCGTACGGACAAACTCAACAAACAGCGCCTGACCGTTGGGATCTTTAAGCTGGGAGATATTCTGCCCCTCCAATTCCGGCTTGTAGGGGTGCATGATCATCACCGGCTGCATATCGTTGATCCAAAAATAATCTTCTTTTTGGTAGTGCATGCTTCTGACCGCATCTTTGGCCTGTTGCTGGGCTTGCTCACGGCTTAATTTGCCTTGTTGTTCCAACCGTTGGAAATGTTCCAAGATGCTGTGGGCGCTTTCCACCAGAACCCGCGCCATCTGCTGCTTATCTTCCAGCAGATTGGTGCGTTCGTCATAGAGGTCCCTGACCCCACTCACAAGGATGCCGATTAAAATCAAACCAAATGCTAGCCCAATACGTGCCTTGACACTCAATCGAAACAGAAGCTGCTGGATCATGCGACTCATCCGTACAAAAATCTCCCTACTCGCTGTAATTGGGTACAGGTTACTGTTGCATCAACCCCACCGGTGATGCTAGCCTATGAACCTTCTTTTAGCAATATACAAATTGAACCAGGAATTTGCCATGCCCCTTACAGATCGCGTTGCACTCATTACCGGAGCAGGGAACGGTATTGGCCGTGCGGTGGCCCAAGCCTACGCCGCGGCGGGTGCCACCAGCCTATTATTAGGACGGCGGCGCGAAAATCTGGCTACTACTTACGACTTAATCACCGCTGCGGCTGGCAAAGCCGTTATTGTCCCTATCGACTTGGAAAATGAACTCCACGCCGTTCCTGATTTGGTCGCCGCCGTCTACCAACGCTTTGGTCGATTGGATATCCTAGTCAACAATGCCGCTGAATTTGGTCTAATGACACCGCTGTCTGCCTACGACCCCGTGCTATGGGAGAAGGTGTTGCGCGTCAATCTGACAGCGCCCTTTTTTCTGACTCGCGAGCTGTTGCCGCTGTTACAACGTAGCGAAAAAGCCTTTGTCATTAACGTCATCTGCGAGGTCGCCCGCCATCCGTCCGCCTATTGGGGCGCTTATGGCATCTCCAAGGCAGCCCTGCTCTCAATGAGCCATATTTGGGCCCAGGAGTTAGCCCATACCAACGTCAGTATCCATACCATCGATGTCGCGGCTACCGCCACAAAGTTACGCAAAAAAGCCTATCCAGCCGAAGAAAATCCAACACTACTCACACCGGAACAGGCGGCGTTAGCCTTCGTTGACTTGGTGCGTTGACTCCTTCAGTTGCCAGCCGCCGTTATCGTCCTGACGCCAGTACTCCAAACGGTGCCCCTGCTGGCGGTAGCTGCGATAGCGGCTGCGACTATGCGCCATCTGATCAGCATCGTGAGGATTGATTAAATCCAG
>JADGCM010000129.1 GCA_015228995.1 Magnetococcales bacterium | reverse complement strand
CGCCCCGCCATAAATGGCCGGCCAATAACGACCCCCCAACCGTAATAAAGCAGCGACCGCGATGCCCGCAGGCAACCAAATCAGGGTGATGCTAGTGTTGACATAAGCGTGCATCGCCAAACCAACGCGACCAGCCACGTAGTAGGCCAGCATCACCAACAAACCTAGACTGAGTGGCCTGAGCCATGGCATCTGTTTCATACGCCTCTTGGCAGATCGATGATAATCTCGGTGCCACTGGCCTCGGCAGAGTTCATCCAGATTTGACCGCCCATAGTCTCCACCATCAACCGCGCCGAATAGGTCCCCAACCCGGTCCCTGAATTTTTGCCGGCGGTGACATATTTTTCAAAGAATCGGTCGCGGATCTGCGCCGGTACCGCCCCCTGATTATGAATGGTCACCCGGCCTACAGCCCCCCTATCCTCCAAAGCAATCGTTACCGTTTGTCCCGTTGGTGAGGCTTCAAGGGCATTTTTGATCAAGTTGGCCAGTACCGAATAACAGAGCATCTCTTCCCCCAACACCGACAACGCTGCGCCCCTAATCACCACGGTCAGGCCACTGCCACGCAACCAAGCTGTCAGATCATCTTGAATGGTATTAATGACCTGGACTAGGTTGACTGCATGCGGTTCTAATTGATAGTTTCCCTGCTCCATACGGTACAAACCCAAGGAAAGGTTGATCATGTGGAGGGCCTTCATACCACAGTTACGGATGATCCCTAAGTGTTTACGGTACTCTGCGGAACACCCCTCATCTTCCAACATCAGCTCCGAAAAGCCAATCACCCCATTCAGTGGCGATCTTAGGTCATGGCGAACAATCCGGTCGACATCCTGTTTCAATTGGTCTGCTTTGATCAATTCAATGTTGCGCTGCTGTAGCTCTTGGTAGGCCATTCTCAAATTCAAGTGGGTCTTGACCCGTGCCAACACGATCGGAGGAGAGATCGGTTTGGTGATGTAGTCCACGGCACCCAATTCCAGCCCCTTGGCCTCAGCACTGACCTCGTTAATGGCGGTGACGAAGATGACTGGGATATCCCGCGTCGTTGCATCGGCCTTGAGTCGGCGACAGACCTCGTAACCATCCATGCCAGGCATCATGATGTCCAATAGAATCAAATCGGGCGGGGTTGCCGATCGCGCCCGCTGCAAAGCCACTTCACCACTGGTAGCGACAATGACCCCATAAGTTGGTTTTAATAGCTCCAACAGGATGGTGATGTTCAGTCGTTCATCATCGACCACCAAGAGGGTGTGCCGTTTATCTGGTAATGGATTGAGGGTGTCCATCTGCTATTCTTTCTGGTATGGGTCGAGAACGATACCCAAAGCGTTTGCCAAGTCTGAGACAGTGACCAAAGCATCATCGAATTCGTAATTATTGATCTGCTGCTCCATTTTACTCAATACCGGCCGGTGTTTAATAGGATTCAGAGCTGTCTTGACCGCCTGCCATTTCTCGGCCGCATCTGAGTGGCCGTCGTGGAGTAACTGCGCCAGTTCCATCAATAATGGCCCCACAGCCCCCACATCGACCTGCTGCTGACTCGGGCTTAGAGATGGAGGGGGCTCCTTCAAGGCGGCAATACCCTGAAAGATCGGTGGCAATGCCTGTTCAAATTGTTGTAGCAGCGGCGTATATGCTGCCTGCTGACCCTCTTTGATAGCCGTTTCCAGGTCACGCACGAGATGGTGAAGTTCAATGGCCCCCAACGAGCCCGCAATGCCCTTGACGGTGTGGACCAGCCGCAACGCCTGTTCTTGCTCTCCCTGTTCCAGTGCCGTCTGGATGGTCGTCGCTACATCCAGGTAGTCGTGACGAAATTCTTGGAGCAATTTAATAAACAATGGCCGATTATTGCCCACTTGCCTGAGACCAACCTGTTGGTCAATACCAGGTAAATGGTCGAGCAAATTTGCCGCTCTACCACTGATAGCGCTGTCTGGGTCGATGGTGATAATCGCTGACTTTTGTTGCCGGGGAGGAATCCACTTCACCAGCGCCTCAAAAAGTCGGTCTGGATCAATCGGCTTGGTGATGTGGTCATCCATGCCCGCCGCCAGGGATTTATCCCGATCACCCGCCATGGCGTGGGCGGTCATAGCGAGGATGGGCAATTTCCGAAAACGCAGTTGTTGCCGTATCGCCGCTGTGGCCTGGAAGCCATCCATTTCTGGCATTTGAATGTCCATGAGAATGATATCAAACTCATGCTGGGTAGCGGCCGCCACCGCTTCACGACCATTATTCACCACTGTAACCACTAGCCCGTTGCCTTCCAATAGCTCGGTGGCCACTTGCTGGTTGATGGCGTTGTCCTCTGCCAACAACACCCGCGCCCCCAGAATCGCCTTGATCGAGTCGGCATCTCGCGCTTGGCGCTGTTTGCCAACATGCGCTCCGTGCAGTCGCTCCTGACTAAAGATATTCATAATGGCATTCAACAACAGCGACGGAGTGACCGGCTTGAGCAAGAAGCCGTCAATGGCGGATTGATGCGCCTGCTGCACCACCTCCTGACGACCATAAGCGGTCACCAAAATGATCGCGGGCGGATGGGCAAGGGCGGGATCTTCTTTGATTCGTTGTGCGGCTTCAAAGCCATCCATACCCGCCATCTTCCAATCCATCACCACCAATTGATAAGGTACAGCCGTCACCGCCGCTACCGCTGCTTCGCCCGAATCCACCTCATCACAATCGAAGGAGAAAGTGGCCAGCATCTCGGATAAAATCTGTCGCGACTGGGGATGGTCATCTACCACCAAGGTGCGCATGCCACGGAGATCAGGGGCCAGCAGTGCCATTTTATGGGTCGGAGCCGTCTGCTGACCCAACCAGACAGTAAAAATAAATTTACTTCCTTGTCCAGGCAGACTCTCAACCCAGATGCTGCCGCCCATTTTTTCCACCAGCCCCTTGCAGATGGATAGCCCCAAGCCAGTACCGCCATACTGGCGCGTGGTCGACGTATCCGCCTGGCTGAAAGCCTGAAATAGCTTGTCGGCTTGGGCTGCGGTCATACCAATACCGGTATCGCGCACGGTAAATTGGAGCTGGATTTTGCCGTTCTCCTCTTGAATCAATTGGACGCCAACAAAAACCTCGCCGCTTTTGGTAAATTTGACCGCATTATTGGTGAGATTAACCAGGATCTGCCCCAAACGTAATGGATCCCCAATCAAATAGTTAGGCACCTCTGGGGGATGATAAAAGAGAATCTCTAACCCTTTTTCCTCCGCCTTGATGCTGACCATGTTGGCCAGATTATCCAAGACGTCGTCCAGCTTAAACTCTACCGCTTCGATGACCAACTTACCGGCTTCGATTTTGGAGAAATCGAGAATATCATTGATAATCCCCAATAAATTATTGGAAGAAAACTGGATCTTAGTCAGATAATCACGCTGCTTGTTGGTCAATTCTGTCTGCAAGGCCAGATAACTCATACCGATGATGGCGTTCATCGGCGTGCGGATTTCATGGCTCATATTGGCTAAGAAATCTGACTTCATCTTGGTGGCACTTTCAGCCAATTCCTTAGCCTGGCGAATGGCCTCCTCTACGGCCTTGCGTTCGGTGACGTCATGGCCAATGCTCAACAGGCCCAACAGCTGACCGCTGCTGTCCCAGAAGGGCAGCCGCAAGGTGTCGAGCAACACCCGCCGCCCATCTGGATAATCCAACCACTCTTCGCTGGAACAGGATTGCAGCGACTGCACCACGTCGGCATCCCGAGCGGCAAAATGGCTAGCCACTTCCGGTTGAAATAAGTCGTGATCGGTATGGCCGATAATATCAGCCGCAGCGGCACCAACCCAATCGGCAAAGGCGTTGTTACAACCTAGGTAAACCCCGGCCGGGTTCTTGTAGTAGATGGGATCGGGGATGGAATCGATCAAAGCCCTCATGGTAGCACGCTGGTAATTGATCCGATCCTCGGCTTGTTTCTTTTCGGTAATATCCCGTACCGACACACACAGACATAAACCACGTCCATCTAATGCCGGCAACTTAGACACCCCCAATTCAACCGGAAACCGGGAGCCATCTTTACGCACACCAGTGACGCTAGCAGCTCGAATCACCGGTGCGGTGGTCGATTGAATATAGCTGTTGCGCCAACCAATGTGTTGGCTATGCAGTTCCATGGGCACCAGAACCTCAATCGCCTGGCCAATCAGCTCCCCGGTGTCATAGCCAAAAACAGCGTCTGCTCGTGGATTGGTCAGGATAATCGTGGCTTGAGCATCCACGACCAGCAGCCCATCTGGTGCCAATTCAACAATGCCACGATACCATAATTCAGTCGCGGCAATAGCCGCCTTTTGTGCCTCCAAGGCCACCGCTTGTTGTTCCAACTGTAACGCCTGCTGTCGCGTCGCCGTCAACAACGCCTGGGTATGGGTGCTACGTTCGATGATGGCTAACCCCATCGCCACAGCCGGCATCAAACCATCAATCAGGGCCTGTTCAGCCTCGCTAAACGGCCGAAAAGAGGCCAATTCGATCACCCCAACGACCCGACCCGCCAATAGCACCGGCTGCAACAAGATCATTTTGGCCGCTGCCGCCCCTAGGCCAGAGCTGATGCGGATATAACTATCGGGGATTTCGGCGATGACAATGGGCTTCTTGCCTTGTAGACACTGAGCAATGGGACCGCTATGGCTGTCGTCTTGGTCAACAGCACCATAGCCACCGATCAAGGTGAGGCGTTGCTGATCGGCATCGACGGTAAAGAGCAAGCCATGACCAGCCCCCACCAACGGCGCCAAGCCCAACATCAACTTCTGGGAAAACTCGTTGAAAGTAGTCGCCTGTTGTAGGCCGAGTGATAGTGCGGTGATGTGTGACGCCACCCATTGTTGTGATTCTTTCTTGCTGTACACCTGCTGTAGGATGGAGACCGAGCGACTAATGGCGCCGATTTCGTTGCGCTGTTGCTGATAAGGAATAACCTTAT
>JADGCM010000128.1 GCA_015228995.1 Magnetococcales bacterium | reverse complement strand
CCGTTGCCCAGCTGCCGTCATCAGGTTCATGGGCACCATACTAAACTGCAACGTCGCCCCACCTTGCAGCAGTAACACCCGATAGTTATCCGGTATGGCCAGTAGCTGCCGCAGCAATAATTCAGCACCGGTTATGATATCCATATAAGCTGTTGAGCGGTGGCTCATCTCCATCACCGACATACCGGTCCCTTGATAATCCATCATCTCCCCACGGGCCCGCTCTAATACCGCTACGGGTAGAACGGCTGGACCAGCACTAAAATTATAAACCCGAGTCATGATGACGACCTCCAAACACTAAATATCCCGATGACAAGGGCATTGTCCGTGATGGACCGCCCGATTAAGAGAGCGCATGATGCCGCAGCCTCTGGTGGTTTGCCGTTGTTCACACTCACCGCGCAAGGCGACCAGCTGTTCCTTGAGATTGGTCATAGCAACGATTTGTTCATCTGCACGAGCAATTTGCACATCCAGCAGGCTGTTCACCCCTGAACAATCCCCCTCTGGGTGACGGCGGAAGTCAAGCAGCTGCCTGATTTCAACCAGCTTCATACTGAGGGAGCGGCAGTGCCGCACAAACTGTAACGTCTCTAAATGGGAGGGTCCATAACGACGATAGCCAGAGACATCTCGCTCTGGCGCTGGCAAAATGCCCTCTCGCTCGTAATAACGCACCGTTTCGCTGTCACATCCGGCACGTTTAGCGAGCTCGCTGATACGCATTTAGAACCCCCTCACCCCCGGCCTGAAGATTGATCGGCAAACAGGTATCATTTTATAACCGCCTGGCACAGGGCGTCAACCACTCCACCTGCCAACACTCAACCTAATGGAATGACTATTGCGAGTCGTGCCGTAACCTGCCGTCGACAATAACCGTCCTAGCAAATGGGTCACGGGTCATGAACTGGCTTAACAAAATGTCTGGCGGTGCTTCGGTACCGCCCCGTTTACCGTTGATTGAACTTTTTTGGTCTGGACTAGGGGCCTTCTGCGGCATCGGTCTAGTTAGCTACCTCCATTACCGGTGGCTGGTCCCCCATGACCTAGCTCTAGTGATCGGCTCATTCGGTGCCTCTGCCGTGCTGTTATATGGCGTTTGGGGTAGCCCGTTGGCCCAGCCGCGCAATTTGATGGGTGGCCATATTCTATCCGGTATCATCGGCGTTGCCATGTACCAACTACTAGGAGGAATCCCCTGGCTGGCGGCCGCTTTGGCGGTAGCCCTGTCGGTGGTGGCGATGCAATGGACCCGCACGGTTCACCCACCCGGTGGCGCTACGGCACTGATTGCCGTCATTGGCTCCGACCAACTGCATGCACTGGGGTATGGCTACGCCCTAATGCCCGCCGGTTTGGGACCACTATTGATGTTGCTGGTAGCGCTGATCGTCAACAACTTAGCCCCCAGCCGGCGTTATCCGGAATATTGGTGGTAGAGCCCGGGAATGGATCATTGGCCGATTGCCTGAAATGTCGCTATTATCGCGTTACCTGGGACGTTGACCATCCGCGTGGCTGCTCCGCCATGGGATTTAAGGGAGCGGTCTTGCCAGCGCACGAGGTACAACGCATCTCTGGCACCGACTGCCAATGCTTCGAACCAAAAGAGCCGGTTCCAGCGTCAACCACAGCGGCATCCGGCCCGATTGCGCCGCATCGCCGCCACTGGGTCGGCTGAGAGACGCCCCATTCCAAACCGCCACACCGTGTGTTATGCTGCCTTCACTTTTTGCCCCGTCTGCCACTGGTCGTGTTATTTTGTGAAGGAGTGTTATGAGCGAGACTCTGTTTGTTCTGCAACAACGTGAGGCCGTGCCCACACTAAATCTGACGGTCGAATCCTACCAGCATCGTATTACCGGCGCCCGCCATATCCATCTGTCAGCGAACGATCCCCATAATGCTTTTTTGGTGGCTCTGCTGACCATGCCGGAAGATTCGACTGGCGTTGCCCACATCCTCGAACATACGGCCCTGTGTGGCAGTGAGCGTTACCCGGTACGTGACCCGTTTTTTATGATGCTGCGACGTTCGTTATCGACCTTCATGAATGCCTTTACCGCCAGTGACTGGACCGCCTATCCGTTCGCCAGTCAGTGTCGGCGTGACTTTGCCAATTTGTTGGACGTTTATCTGGACGCGGTCTTCTTCCCGAAATTGTCCCAGCTCGATTTTTCACAGGAAGGATGGCGTCTCGAATTTAGCGAGCCAGACGACCCCAACACCGATTTGGTATTTCGTGGTGTCGTTTTTAACGAGATGAAAGGGGCGATGAGCTCGCCGGTGCGACTGTTGTCTGAAGTGTTGGGACGCCACCTGTTTCCTACAGTTACCTACCGTTACAACAGCGGTGGCGATCCAGAGGTGATTCCAAACTTGACCTGGGAAGGGCTCAGGGCCTTTCATGCACGCCATTATCACCCTTCCAATGCCGTTTTTATGACTTACGGTGATATTACCGCAGCCGAACACCAAGCGGTATTTCAACAACGGGTGCTAGATCGTTTTGACCGGCCTCACCCAGATATGCCCCTTTCGGTACCCGATGAGCAACGACGCACCGCACCGTTGCAGGTTGTTGAACGTTATGCCCTGGATGAGGCCGATACCACCGCTAAGACCCACATTGTTATCGCTTGGTTGTTGGATCGCAACGCCGATCTAAAAACGGTCTTGCGTGCCCACCTGCTCTCCGGTGTCTTGCTCAATAATAGCTCATCACCGTTACTCCAGGCCCTGGAAACCTCAACATTGGGACGAGCCCCCTCGCCGCTCTGTGGTCTAGACGATGGCAGCCGGGAAATGGTCTTCTCCTGCGGCTTAGAAGGCTCCGAGATAGAACATGCCGACGTGGTCGAAGCGCTGATCATGGGGGTATTACAGCGTATTGCCGATGAAGGGGTTGAGCCAGAACGACTTGATGCCGTGTTGCACCAACTGGAATTATCCCGACGTGAAGTCAGCGGCGATGGTCTGCCCTACGGACTGGAATTGATGATGCGCGCCATGCCGGCTGCCATCCATCGCAGCGACCCAGTGGCCATGCTCAATCTTGATCCGGTGTTACAGCAAATGCACGCCGAGATTAAGCAACCCGATTTTATCCAAAATCTGGTACGTAGTTGGTTCCTCGACAATCCGCATCGGGTGCGATTGGTGTTACATCCGGATCGTGAACTGACATCTGAACGGCAACAACGGGAACAAGTGCGGTTGCAGACCATTCAGTCGGCACTTGACGATGAACAACAGCAGCGGCTGGTAGCGTTGGCGGCGGCCTTGAAACAGCGCCAAGAAACGGAAGACGACCCAGAGATTTTACCGCGTGTGGAATTGAGCGATATTCCCACCGATCTCGCCATTCCAACAGGAACAGCAACCACTATTGGGACACTACCGGCCACTTGGTACGCGCAACCCACCAATGGTCTGGCCTATCAACAACTGGTGTTAGATCTGCCCGCGCTCACCCCGGAACAGATCGATCTGCTGCCATTGTTCGCTTCCTGTCTCACTGAAGTGGGTTGCGGCCAACGCGATTATTTGGCCCAACAGGCCTGGCAGTCGGCCATCTGCGGTGGCATTAGCGCCGCCGCGACCGTACGGATGGCGGCTACCGATTTGGAACAATTCCAAGCCACCTTTACGCTTTCTAGTAAAGCTTTGGTACGCAACCATGGCGACATGACGGCATTGTTACACGAGACGCTAGAGCAGGCCCGTTTTGACGAATTGCCGCGTCTACGTGAGTTAATCGCCCAAATGCGTGCCTCTACCGACCTGCACATCACCGACAATGGCCACGGTCTCGCCATGGCCATGGCCAGCAGCGGCATGGGCACCACCGCAGCTTTGTCCGAACATTGGAGCGGTATTACCGCCATTAGACGGCTGCGCCACCTTGATCAAGCGCTCAATCAGCCACAGCCGTTACAGCACTTTGCCGACACATTGGTGCATCTGCGTGACCAGATCGCCGCTGCACCCCGTCAGCTGCTACTAGTCGGAGAGGAGGAGCACTGGCCCCGTTTCAGCGACCAGATCAACCAGTGTTGGCAGCCCAGCACCACCCTTGCGCCGACCGCCACCTTCACTCCCTTCGATTGGCCGGCCCATAAACGCCAAGTGCGTAGCGGTTGGCACACCGTCACCCAAGTTCATTTCAGTGCCAAGGCTTATGCGGCAGTGCCTTATACCCATGACGATGCCCCAGCCCTATTGGTATTGGGAACATTTCTAAAAAATGGCTACCTGCACCGTGCCATTCGCGAGCAAGGGGGAGCTTATGGCTCTGGGGCGGGGATTGACCTAAACAGTGGCGTCTTTCGTTTCTTCTCCTATCGCGACCCTCGTTTGAGCGAAACGTTGGCCGATTTTGATCGTTCGTTGGCTTGGTTACAAGAAAACAAACATGAGCCACGCGCCTTGGAAGAAGCCATCTTGGGGGTTATCAGCAGCATTGATCGCCCGGGTTCGCCGGCCGGTGAAGCCAAACGCGCCTTTCACGATCAACTCCACGGCCGCACCGCCACAGTACGGCGTCAGTTTCGCCGTCGCGTCTTAGAGGTCGGTATCGCCGATCTGCGCCGTGTTGCCGAACGTTACCTGCAACCTGAACAGGCCAGCATTGCCGTGGTTAGCCATGCGGGAACAATCGAAGAGCGCGAGCGGCTCGGGTTGGAGAATTTCCAGCTGTAGCGACAGGCGGCTTGGTGGGGGGGTACGACTTTGAAACAACGCCAGTTGATCAGCTTTGATTGGGCCCTAAAACGGTTGCTGCGCAGCAAGGCCAATTTCGAGATTTTGGAAGGGTTCTTAAGTGAACTTCTCTATGACGAGGTGCGGATCATCGAGGTCTTGGAAGCAGAAAGTAATAAGGAATCCTCACGCGATCAATACAACCGCGTCGATCTCAAGGTCAAAAACGCCCAAGGCGAAGTGATCCTCATCGAACTCCAATACGAACGGGAATCGGATTACCTGCACC
>JADGCM010000127.1 GCA_015228995.1 Magnetococcales bacterium | reverse complement strand
AACGTGATTTACTGGCTAACCTCTCCATGATCGACGGCCTGACTGGTATTGCCAATCGGCGCCGTTTTGACGAAGCGCTGAGTAAGGAGTGGATGCGTGGCGTCAGGAATAATTTCCCGGTGTCGCTCATCCTGATGGACATCGACTTTTTCAAGCCGTACAACGACAACTATGGTCACCCAGCTGGGGACGATTGTTTGCGCCGGGTGGCACAGGCGCTGGCTGCCGAGATCCACCGGGCCCCCGATTTAGTGGCTCGGTATGGTGGTGAGGAGTTTGTGTCGCTGTTGCCTGAAACCGATCACCAAGGGGCTCAAGTAGTGGCCGAGAAACTGCGGAGCATCGTTGCCGGTCTGACCATTCCCCACGCCCACTCTAAGGCCGCCCCTCATGTCACGCTGAGCTTAGGTATGGTGACCATCCTGCCAAGTCGTGAACACACGCCGGATATACTGGTTAAAAGCGCGGATGAGCTGCTGTATCGTTCAAAAATGGAGGGGCGCAACCGTTTGACCTGCCGCGATCTGGATAGTGCCATTTTGCAACAGTAGTGCCGAATGGTTGCAAATGAGATCCGTTTTTGTGATACTGAGCCCCTCGAACGGTGACCGAACACGCTAAGGGATGACCTGCTTGAAACGATCCAACCTCTACCAATGGCTACCCATCCTGATGTTCGCCGCCATCATGACCAGTCTGCTGACGCTGTCGGATGTGGATCGTTCCCGTTACGACCGACTTGAAGAGGCGATGACGCAGGTGGTGTTTTTAGAAGCTGAGCTCAACTTGGGGTTGGCGCGTACGGATCATGGGGGATCAGTGAACGATTCGCTCGTGGCGCTGCGATCCATGCAGCAGCAGCTGGCTCAATTAATCCTAGCCTGCCGAGCCGACGCTTTTCTCAATGCCAAGGTCAGCAGCCATCTCGACCAGTTACAGGCGACCCTGGCGGCCAACATAGACCACGTTGATCGTTATAGCCAGGGCCTGACGGCACTGGCAACGCTGCAAGCTCACTTGTTGGACCACCCAGTTGCACTCATCGGCAAAATCATTTTGCATACCTCCCAAAAAGGCTATCAGCAAGAGCTACACGACGCTAGGTGGAACCGCTATTTGCTCTATTTTGCTGCCATGGTTTTGTTAGGGCTGCTGATGTATCTGTCGTTGCAAAATCGGCGCGAGATGCGGCAGCGGCAACGGATGACCGAGGCGGTTGAGGCGGCGGCCGATGCGGTGATTGTTGCCAATTCAAACGGGGTGGTGGAGTATGCTAACCCCTCTTTTGCCCTGTTGACCGGGTGGGACCGCAGCGTGGTGGTTGGCAAAAACTACCGCGATTTTCAGGTGGGATTGACTGAGGCACAATACCGAGAAATATGGGTGGCCATTGAGCAGGGGGAGGTGTGGCGTGGCACGATTTTGGCCCATAGAAGTGCTGGCGTCAGCCAAGAAGCAGCGATACACTGGTACCAGTTGACGGTTGCTCCGGTTGGTGATGGTAAGGGTGGGCTGGAAGGGTGCGTCATCCTCCATCACGATATTACCGAGCTAAAAGCGTCGCAAGAGCAGCTTCAAACAGCGCGACGGGTGGCAGAGGAGGCCAGTCAGGCGAAGAGTGACTTTCTGGCCAACATGAGTCACGAAATCCGCACACCGATGAATGCCATTATGGGCATGACCAGTCTATGTATGCAGACAGAGACAACTCCCAAGCAGAAAGATTATCTGGAGAAAATTGCCACGGCCTCGAAATCGCTATTGCGGATTCTGAACGATATTCTCGATTTTTCCAAAATTGAGGCCGGGCGACTGGAAATGGAGGCAGTGCCGTTCCGCTTGGATCGCATTCTCCATAATCTGGCCAATATCGTCGCTTTCAAGGTTGAGGAAAGAGGGCTGGAGCTGCTGTTCAAGATCGACCCAGCTCTGCCGGTCGAGTTGGTAGGGGATCCCTATCGTCTGGAGCAGGTGCTGATTAACCTGACCCATAATGCGGTCAAATTTACCAGACAAGGCGAGGTGGTGATCAGCGTTGAGCAGTTATCCATGGTTAACGACGAGGTGACGCTGCGCTTTAGTGTCCGCGATACCGGGGTGGGGATGACCCCCGAGCAACGGGCCAAATTATTCCAGTCGTTTTCTCAAGTGGACAGTTCGACGACGCGTAAATATGGCGGTACCGGTCTCGGTTTGGCCATCAGCAAGCGGTTGGTGGAGATGATGCGTGGCAGTATTGATGTCACCAGTGTGCCCGGCCAGGGCAGTGTCTTCACCTTCACCGTGATTTTGTCTTGTCCGCCACCACAGGCTACCAAGACCCATCCGGTCTCTCCCTCCGATTTGCGCGGTGCTAACGTGCTGGTGATTGATGACAATGCTTCGGCGCGCGAAATCCTACAAGAGATGTTGAACTCGCTTTCTTTTCACGTTATCACCGCGCCCAGTGGCGAAGCTGGCCTAGTTGCTTTAGAGGAAGCTGAGCGTAATCAGCATGCTTGTCAATTGGCGATCATCGATTGGAAAATGCCTAGTATGGATGGCATTGAGACTGCGGCACGGATCAAGAACCATCCCAACATCACGCGGCCGCCGCGTACCATCATGTTGACCGCTTTTGACGATCAAAGCGTTCGGCGTCGGGCTGAAGAGACCGGCTTTGATGCCTTCTTGACCAAGCCAGCCAGTTACTCAACCCTATTCGATGCCATCATGTTGGTGTTTGGTAAAGATGTTGGCGTCACCACCGCCATCGAGGCCACCGATGTCGCGGATGTCGAGGCGACTTGGGGGGTATTGAGAGGTATGCGGGTGTTGCTGGTGGAGGATAATAGCTTCAATCAGCAGGTTGCTAGGGAGTTGCTCGAACTGGTAGGGGTTGAGGTTACAGTAGCCGAAAATGGCCTAGAAGGGGTCGCTCTGGTGGCCAAGCATTCCTTCGACGTGGTGATTATGGACCTGCAAATGCCGGTATTAGATGGTTACGAGGCGACCAGTCGGATCCGTTCCGACCCGGCATACACGGCGCTGCCCATTATTGCCATGACGGCTAATGCCATGTCCGGGGAGCGGGAAAAATGTTTGGCGGTGGGCATGAACGATTATATCACCAAGCCGATCGATATGGCACAGCTGTTCTCGGCGTTGGCCCGTGCCGTGCCATCTATGACAGCTGGGCGTCTCCCGGCAGCGCTGCCGGTGCCCTCTGTCCCTGCTGTTGCTGCCGCCACACCAGATCTGCCGGTGTTGCCAGGGCTTGACCAGCGTTACGCCCTCAATAAATTGGGGGGCAATCGCCAATTATACCAGAGGCTACTGGTTAAATTTCATGAAACGCAATCCCAGACAGCCGACCAACTGAGGCAGGCTCTAGCGGATGGTGAACGGGTGGTGGCGTTGCGTATTGTCCACACCCTCAAGGGGCTCGCTGGCAACATCGGTGCTCGGGAGCTACAAGAGTTGTGTGCCAAACTAGAGCATACCATGGAGCGGGAGGACGATCCTGAACAGCAGTTGTCAATTGAGCTGGATCGTTTGTATCGTTCCTTGGCGGCTGTGCTGTTGGTGGTGGCGACGGCGTTGCCGATCCGTAGTGAACCGCAACGCCCCAGTGGGCCACAGCCGGTTGTTGTTGCTACCGATCAGGGTTCCCTGAGATCAATCATCCTGGAATTAGAGCCCCATCTCAGGAGCGGTAAACCGAGGCCGTGTGTGCCGATTTTGGAGCGCATGAAGGCCTTGTCATGGCCAGGACAGAGTGCCAAAATGGTGGTCAGCATCGACAATCAAATTAGAAAGTACCAATTTAAGGAGGCGGTCGTGACGCTGGAAACCCTGTTGCAAACGCTGGATGGGATGGAACACCCTCATGAGTGATCAGCCACAAAGATTCACGGTACTGGTGGTTGACGACACTGAGACCAATATCGATATCATGCTGGATGCCCTGAACGACGAGTATGATGTCAGCGTCGCTCTGGATGGGTTGACGGCTCTGGAGAATTGTGCCCACTCATTGCCGGATATCATTCTGCTAGACATCATGATGCCAGATATAGATGGTTATGAGGTCTGTCGCCGCCTCAAGTCTGATGCCAACACGCGGGATGTGCCGATCATTTTCATCACCGCCATGTCCGATCCCAGCAACGAAGTGGTTGGTTTGACGCTCGGGGCCGTTGATTACATCACCAAGCCAATCAGTATCCCCATTGTGCAGGCTCGGGTCAAAGCGCACTTGGCGTTGCGTCAGGCCCAATTGGCCTTGGCGAACCAAAACGCCATTTTGGAACAAAAGGTACGGCAGCGTACCGCTGAGTTACGTCAGAGCCGATTGACAACCATCACCTGCCTGGGCCGCGCTGCCGAGCATCGTGATCCAGAAACCGGCTCTCATATTCAGCGCATGTCCAACTACTCGCAGGCGTTGGCATTGGCTTGTGGCTTGAGTGAGGATGAGGCGGAATTGATTCTCACCGCGGCGCCGATGCACGATATTGGCAAGGTGGGTGTCCCGGATCGGATCCTATTGAAACCAGGGCCACTGGATTATGATGAGCGGGAAATCATGAAAACCCACGTGCTGATTGGAGGCGAGATCCTTGGCCATGAGCCCTCTAAGCTGCTCCAATTGGCTTGCCAGATTGCGCTGACCCATCACGAAAAGTGGGATGGCAGCGGTTATCCCCTTGGATTACATCGGGAGGCCATTCCGCTGCATGGACGCATTGTCGCCATCGCCGATGTCTTTGACGCTTTAACCTCGGAGCGGCCCTACAAACCAGCTTGGGGGATTACGCGCGCCATAGAACATATCAAAGCGGTCAGTGGGGTTCATTTTGACCCAGCACTGGTGGAACACTTTTTACGTATCATGCCGGACATTTTGGCCATTCGTGATCGTTATTGGACGCCGGCTGCATCGCCCATGGCTGAGGCCGACAAGGCTTGTCATCAGGTGGCATGATGAGGGACACGGCCTTTTTTTCCCCCCCCCCCCCCCCCCCCCCCCCCCCCCACGGGGGGGGGGGGGGGGGAGGGGGGCGGTCGCCCCCCCCCCC
>JADGCM010000126.1 GCA_015228995.1 Magnetococcales bacterium | reverse complement strand
GAATGGAAAAAGGAATGGAAAAAGGAATGGAAAAAGGAATGGAAAAAGGTCAGCAAAAAACATTACTCCGCCAAATTCAGAAGCGATTTGGTCAAGTACCGGAATGGGTAACCACCAAATTAAACAGCGCTGACACAAACGCATTAGATAATTGGTGCGATAGAATCCTTGATGCCACTTCAATCGATGAAGTGTTTACGCCAGAACCAGCGAAATGAGGTAAATGCCGAGGTGCAGAGATGAAAATTATTTTAATTAAATACCAAACACTTAAATTCTTTATCATCTCCAGCGCCCTCCTGCTATGGGGATCCGTGCCTCTGTCGGCGGCTGACCCCTCCACAAAGACGATGACTGTCACCGTTGCTGTGCCGGGACCATTAAACATTTCCTACCTGCCCATCGACCTAATCACAAAAATTGGTGCCGATCGAGCTGAATCAATAACGGTGCAACTGCATCACACCGGCGGCGGCGGCATGGCACTACAGAAAATGGCGCAACACACCTGCGATTTTGCCGTAGCCGGTGTTCCTGCCCAAATGTCGATGAAAAGCTCCGGTGGCGATATCGTCACCTTGGCTGCCGTCAACGATCTACCCTTGTTTGTGCTGATGGTACGCCAGGAACTGGCCCACCAAGTACGGTCGGTCGCCGATTTGCGTGGCCGTATCATTGGTGTCAACAATAGCTCGTTGGCCAGCAAGACCACCTCACAACAATTGTTGGAGTTGCTGCTACGTCACGGCGGCCTAGCCCCACACGAGGTGCGGATCCTCCCAGCCGGACAATCGTGGGCCGATCAGTCTGGGTTAATCAACAGCGGTCATGTCGATGCTATCATGGGCGATGAGCCCTTTGCGTCGCGTCTGTTGGCTGAAAATAAGGTCTTTTTTCTGACCAACCTCGCCGATGATCAAACCAAATCAACCGCCCCAGGGGCCGGGTTTCTCCATGCGGCACTGGCGACACGCCGCGATATGCTGCAACAAAATAGCCCTAAGATAGCTCGTGTGGTAGCAGCCTTGAAACGCTCGTTGGCCTGGATCGCTAGCCATAGCGCTGACGAAATAGCCACACAGTTGGAGATCAAAGACCCAACAGAGCGGCAGGCATTGGTCGTCGCCCTGGAAAAATACCCACGTTTGTACAGCGTCGATGGCCATTTTTCCAAGCGTCAGCTGCGCGATACCGAACTGTTTTTTCAGTCGGCCAATCCGGACGTGACCCAACCCGTTGACCTATCCTCCATGATTGACGACCGCTGGGTCGGCAGCCGTGAATAAAACCAGGCCCCTTACATGAACCCCTCATCCCCCCTGCCCCCTCTTTATTCCATCCTGTCAGCCCAGGCTACCAAGCGCGTCCTGGTAGCCCTGGTTGCGGCGCTGTTGCTAACAATCCTGCTGGAAGTGTGGCTGCAAAAAGAGTCCATCGATCAAATGGCCATCAAGGATGCTGCGGTATTTGAGCAATTTTACCGTGATCGTCTCCAGCAGATCGAGTCCGAGTGGCAACAACAGGCGATAAGACTACGCAGCCGCATTGAGTTCATGCGCATCCTTGAGCATCCTACCACACGTTGGCAACTGTTACAGAGCCTGCTGACCACTACCGAATCCGACCAGTTTACCGCAGTGGTGGTAACCGGCGATGACGGTCAGATACTTTTCAGAAATAACCATGACATTCTGTTGCCGACCCATTGGCCGATTCACCAGCCCAATCGTTGGTGGGCCCACGAGTCCCCCGACCAGCGTTTGTTTCGGGTGTTTAGTCAACGGGTCTGGCTGGGGCCGGACCAAATGGGGTATCTGTTGTTGTTTCGCCTAGTTGACAACGGTTTGCTGTATCAGAATAGCCACCCGAAGGCAACGCTCTCTCTGTTGTGGGACAATCGGCTGGTCGCTTACTCGGATGATGATCACGACAACTTGTCACTGGCCGATCTCCTGCGTCGCCGTGGCTGGCACGACGGTGCGCACCACGATGTCATCTTTATTCCATGGCACTCGGATCCGTCGCAATCGGTGCCAACATTACTGGTATACACTACCACTCGAATGCTATTTCCACTGACCGATATGCTATTACATAGCCTGTTTACCCTGTTTGCGATGCTGTTGCTGCTGTGGAGTACACTTGGCCTCTGGTTCATGGGGGTGACCGGGCGCATCCTATCGTTGGTTCAGATTGCGCATGAATTCGCCGAAACCAATCAAATCTCTGCTACAATCGAACAAGATTTGGCGGCTATCTGTCACCCCGTGCGTGATGAAATTTGCGTACTGGCCGAATCTCTCCATAATCTGGCCCAGAGCGTGGCCCGGCATGACCGGGAACAAGATGCTTACGCAGCGCAACTGCGTACCAGCGAAGAGCGCTTCCGTGCCCTCACCAACTCGCTACAAGACACCATTGTTGTTTTTGATTATCATGGTGCCATTCACTACTGGAGCCGCAGTGGCGAGCGCATGTTTGGCTATCGTGAGCAAGAGATCATCGGTCATTCGATCACGCAGCTGTTACAGGCCCAAAAATCGACCTCCTCCGATCACGAGGAAAGCTGGCGTGACCAGTTGCAGCTGCCGGTTGACTATCTGCTCTACACTTCCCCCATGACCGACGCTGAACATACCGGCACTGCCTGGAGCCTGGAACGCTCCTGCCGTCGTTGTAATGGCGCCCCCTTCGCCGCCGAGTGGATGCTCTCCAACTGGACCAGCGGCCCGACGCCACTTTACACCGCTGCCATTCGTGATATATCCGAGCGTAAACACCTAGAAGACCGCAATTTTCGCGCTTATGTCAACCGTATTGCCCTCAGTGCTCTGTTGGAAATTAGCTTAGAGCCACTTGAATTGCATCGTAAGCTAGAAGTGGCTATGAACATCATTTTAACCGTTCCTTGGTTGGCCATCCAACGCAAGGGGTCGATCTTTTTAGTAGATGACACTGGTCATCTTGACTTGGTGGTGCAACAAGGGCTGCATGAACATCTATTGACTACCTGCAAACATATCGCCTTTGGTTTTTGTCTCTGTGGCCGCGCGGCGTCCGAAAAGAATGTGGTTTTTTCCAGACATATCGATTCTCGTCATGAGGTGACCTTTCCGGGTATCCAGCCACACGGCCACTATTGCATTCCCCTGATGTTACGTGATGAAGTGGTGGGCGTGCTCAACCTCTATGTCAACCATATGCGCAACCACGACTCTGAAGAGGAGTCTTTTTTAGTAACGGCAGCCAACATGCTCGCCGAGCTGGTAGCGCGGGCACGCATCGAGGACCAAATCAAACATCTGGCCAGCCACGACCAACTGACTGGTCTGCCCAATCGGCGCATGTTTCAAGAATTCCTCAGCAACGATCTCAAGCAGGCGGATCGTAGCAAACAATCGTTGGCCGTCGCCTTTATTGACCTCGACCGCTTCAAACAGGTCAACGATACCCTCGGCCACGAGGCCGGTGATATCCTGTTAAAAACTGTAGCACAGCGCTTCAAGAGCTGCCTGCGTGATTCCGATACCCTGGCACGTATGGGTGGTGATGAGTTCACCCTCATCTTGCCCAATATTGGTCATGCAACGCACGCTTGGTTAGTGGCCGATAAAATACGCCATTCGCTCGACGAGCCGATCGTCATTTTCGATACCCCCTGCTCTGTGGGTGCTAGCATTGGTCTGAGTGTTTATCCGGAACATGGGCAAGATATCGATACCCTGCTGCAACGAGCCGACCAAGCCATGTACCAAGTCAAGAGTGGCGGCCGTAATGGTGTGAAGGTGTACGAGCCACCTTCTGTGAGCACGGCGTAAAACTTTGTTGCATATCAAGCTGCCCTGGTGTACTGTTCCTGGGTGGTCTTTTGTGCAGCAACAGGGGGAGGACGGCAGTGAGGGCTGTTGAGTGCATACGAAAGCACAAAAACAATTCGCGAAAGGGTGGGACGCGTCCGGCGCACCAGGCACCAGACACGTATCAACCGGAGTTTGTGCGGGAATGTAAGCGGCAGTCTGGGTTACTTAGGGATGATCCACAGGAATTAGAGGTGCTGCGATTCCTTGATGAGGCGGCTTGCCGCGATGGATGGGTGCCGTAAATGTGAAGCGGGGCGATTTAGTTACAGTTGCTCTACAAGGAGCCTATGGAAAGCCGAGACCAGCTCTCGTTGTGCAGTCGGATTTGTTTCGAGAGCATCCGTCTGTGACGATTCTTCCAGTAACCAGCGAGCTAAGGGATGCACCCTTATTTTGCATAAAAATTATTCCAACCGCTGAGAATGGTCTAAGGCAGCCATCACAGGCGATGGTCGATAAGTTGCAGACCGTGCCTCGTGAAAAAATTGGTGCCGTATTTGGACGTCTTGACGATGCCGCGCTGTTGGCCGTCGATCGTAGCTTGGCTACTTGGCTTGGTTTTTATTTAAGTTAGTTCTGTCAATAGTTTGTTTTTAATAAAAACCATTTTTAGTGTTATCGTTTCAATAGGAGGCGTAAGCGATCATGGCCAATAACGTTGTTGTTGTCGGCGTGCAGTGGGGAGATGAAGGCAAGGGCAAAATCGTTGATTTGCTGATGGAGCGGGCCGAAATTGTGGTGCGATTTCAGGGTGGTCATAACGCTGGGCACACCTTGGTGTTGGATGGACGTAAATATGTACTCCACCTCATCCCATCCGGTATTCTGCGTGCTGACCGTATGTGCGTCATTGGCAATGGCGTCGTGGTCGATCCGGCCGCCCTGCTGCAGGAAATCGACAAATTGGCGGCTGTGGGTGTACCCATCCATGCCGGTAATCTAAAAATATCGTCACTGGCCAATCTGATTTTGCCTTGTCATCAGGCCATCGATATCGCCCGTGAGGCCCGCAAAGGCCAAGCAAAAATCGGCACGACTGGTCGTGGTATTGGTCCGGCTTACGAAGATTGTGTGGCGCGACGTGGCATCCGGCTGGGTGATTTGTTTGATCGCGGCGTTCTTGATCTCAAACTGAAAGAGATGTTGGAACACCATAATTTCATGCTGCACCATTTCTATCAGGCTCCCACGGTCAATTACG
>JADGCM010000125.1 GCA_015228995.1 Magnetococcales bacterium | reverse complement strand
CTTTGTAGGGGTCGCCCACCGTGTCACCGGTCACCGCCGCTTTATGGGCATCAGAACCTTTACCACCGTGATTGCCTTCCTCAATATACTTCTTGGCGTTATCCCAAGCACCCCCACCAGTCGTCATCGAAATAGCGACAAAGATACCGGTAATAATGGTCCCCATCAGAACTCCTCCCAGCGCTTGGGGACCAAGTATCAAGCCCACCAACAACGGCACCACCACCGGCAGCAGCGACGGCACAATCATTTCGCTGATAGCAGCCTTGGTCAACATATCCACCGCCCGTGAGTAATCAGGCTTAGCCGTCCCTTCCATGATACCTGGAATCTCGCGGAATTGACGCCGTACTTCAATCACAACACTACCAGCAGCACGCCCAACCGCTTCCATTCCCATTGAGGCAAACAGGTAAGGCAGCAGCCCACCAATAAACAGCCCAACAATCACCATGTGGCTCGACAGATCAAACGAAATCGGGATCTTGGAGAAATGAGCCAACTCGTGGGTGTAGTCAGCAAACAGCACCAACGCCGCCAAACCAGCGGAACCAATGGCATAGCCCTTGGTCACTGCCTTAGTGGTATTCCCCACCGCATCCAACGGATCGGTGATGTCGCGGATCTCCTTCGGCATTTCGGCCATCTCGGCAATACCACCGGCGTTGTCGGTGATCGGCCCGTAAGCATCCAGCGCCACAATAATACCGGTCATGGAGAGCATCGCCGTCGCTGCGACCGCAATGCCGTATAAACCAGCCAAATTATGGGAGAGGAGAATCGCTACACAAACAGCAATAACCGGCGCCGCCGTCGCCTTCATTGACACGCCAAGACCGGCGATAACGTTGGTACCATGTCCGGTTTCAGAAGCCTTAGCAATGGCACGCACAGGAGCGTACTCGGTCGCGGTGTAGTACTCGGTGATAATGACCATCGCCGCAGTCAAAACAAGACCAATCAGAGCGGAACCATAAATGGCGCCGATCGAATAAGAGCCGTTACCAGCCATCAGCCAGCTGGTGACCGGATAAAAGAGTACTGCCGAAATGACACCAGAGGCAATCAGGCCTTTGTACAAGGCATTCATGATCTTCTGCCCCGGCTCAGCCTTAACGAAATAAACCCCAGCAATAGAAGCTAAGATAGAAACCCCTCCCAACAGGAGCGGATAGACCAGCGCGTTACCGAACTTCGGCAGGGTCAGGGCACCCAGCAGAATCGACGCCACAACCGTCACCGCGTAGGTCTCGAACAGGTCAGCCGCCATACCGGCGCAGTCACCAACGTTGTCACCGACATTATCGGCGATCACCGCCGGGTTACGCGGGTCATCTTCGGGAATACCGGCTTCGACTTTACCGACGAGGTCAGCGCCAACATCGGCCCCTTTGGTGAAGATACCACCCCCCAGACGGGCAAAAATGGAGATCAGTGAACCACCGAAGGCCAAGCCCACCAAAGGCTTGAGCACCACACTCAGGTTATCCCCCGCCCCCTTGACCAGAAAGGCAAAGAAGATCGCCACCCCCAACAAGCCAAGCCCCACCACTAGCATGCCGGTGACAGCGCCACCACGAAACGCCACCTGCAGGGCATTATTCAACCCCTCCTTAGCGGCTTGGGCGGTCCGCACATTAGCCTTAACGGATATGCTCATGCCAAAAAAGCCCGCTGCCGCAGATAAAGCGGCGCCCAGGGCAAAACCGACCGCCGTCGCGACATCCAGCCCCATGCCTATTAACACGAACAGCACGGCGCCCACATAACCAATGGTGGTATATTGCCGTTTCATGTAGGCCATAGCCCCCTCTTCGACGGCACCGGCAATCGCCTGCATCCTCTCGTCACCGGCATCTAGTCCCAAAATCCATTTGCGGTTCATGAAGGCCCAAGCAACGGCCCCCATTCCGCATAGGATCGAGAGGTTCAATGCGCCACTACTCATCGTCACCATAACGTCTCTCCATGCCTCTGCAAATTATTGTCCCAAACTCGTCCTAATCTAGAATAGCGCAAATCGCGTCAAAAACCTCGTCCATTGGCAACATACCATCCACATCTTTCAGATTACCCTGGCGGCGGTAGTAGTCAATCAAGGGTGCCGTTTGCCGTTGATAGGCATCTAGACGGTTGCGCACCGTCTCCTCGTTGTCATCAGCGCGCTGCGTCAGCTGTCCACCACACTTGTCACACACCCCGACATGAGTCGGTTTCTTAAACTCATTGTGGTAGCCCTCACCGCAACCAGCACAGCTGCTCCTGCCGGTGATACGCCGCACCAAAGCCTCACTATCGGCAGCCAAGTCAATAACATGGTCGATAGCGTGCCGCCGCTCAGCCAACATGCGGTCCAGCGCCTCAGCCTGGGCCACCGTACGTGGAAAGCCATCCAGCAAAAAGCCACCGGCACAATCGGCCGCCAAGGTACGATCGGCAATAATACCGATGACGATCTCATCTGACACCAACCCACCGCTCTCCATGACCGCCTTGGCCTTCAAACCGATATCGCTACCCTCCTTGACGGCGGCGCGCAACATATCGCCGGTAGAAAGCTGTGGAATACCATATTTCTCCGCGATCCGGCGCGCCTGCGTCCCCTTGCCCGCACCAGGAGGCCCCATAAAAAGCAATTTCATTGTCTTATATCTCCCCGCTCATGATCTCCGCTGGTACCAATTCGGTCTAACAAATCGGCGTCTGTGCATTGTAATAACTGGATGAGGTAACGGCAATGGTCAATGTTTAGAAGTGGTCGCTGTGACGCCAGAAAACGCTGTAGCAGCAGTTCCATTTCCCGTGTCGAACGCCGATCCGCCAAGAAAAGCAGCTGTCGTTGCAGCCGATCTAATTCTGAGTCTGAATCGGACTCATTCACCATCGAATGTGACCAATTGCGCTTGCCAATCACGCGTTTCCGTATCGACAGCAACATCCTTGGGGGGCTTACCGTAAAACAGGGCCCCTTCGGTCAATACTTGGTGGTAGCTCGCATCGTGTAAATTGGTTTTGCGGAGATCGACCCGACGCAAATCACATCGTTCAAAGCGGGTTAAGGTCAACACCGCTTCACGTAAGACAGCGTTGCTCAATACCACATCTTGCAACAGGGCCTCACTCAGATCACTCCCCAACAATTGCGCCTCGGTCATATCGCTGCGTAGCAACTGACTTTCTTGTAATTGGCACAGCAGCAAGTGAACGTGGCGCAAATCAGATTGGACAAACCGACACCGGTGCAGCAGCACCCGTTGAAAAAAAGCCCCTTCCATATCAACGCCGACGAAACTAGCCCCGGAAAAATCAGCATCCTGGACAAAAACTGCCCGCAGAGTGCTATGGTCAAAGATAACATCGCGCAGGATAGCGCCAGAAAAGACCGTCCCAGACAGATTTTCGTGTGATAAGTCGATACCGGACAAGTTAAGAAACCCTAGGTCAGCATCGGCTAGACCACCGTTACGTCCACGGTCGCGGATCAAATCGGCCTTGTTGGTGTAGTGCATTTCAGTACTACACAAACAACGAACTAACGGATTCTTCCGCTGAAATACGGCGTATCGCCTCTCCAAGCAGGTTGGCGACCGTCAAGACACGAATTTTCGAGCACTGCTCCGCTGGCCCGGAGAGCGGGATGGTATCTGTTACCAGCAGTTCATCTAAAGTAGAATGAGTAATCCGTTCCACAGCCGGGCCAGACAACACCGGATGGGTGCAGACACCGGTTACCGAGCGCGCCCCACGCGCCAACAATGCGTCCGACGCCTTGACCAAAGTACCAGCTGTATCGACCATATCGTCGACGATTAGACAATTTTTACCGGAAATATCGCCAATGATATGTAACACCTCGGATTGATTCGGACCTAACCGCCGTTTATCGATGATGGCCAAATCGACGTTGAGCCTCTTGGCATAAGAACGAGCCCGTACCACCCCCCCCACATCGGGAGAAACCACCACCATCTGCTCGGTGTTACGGGTGCGCAACACCTCCATCAGTACTGGCGTGGCATAGATGTTGTCCACTGGCATGTTAAAAAAGCCTTGAATCTGACCAGCATGGAGATCCATGGTGAGCACCCGCTGCACACCGGCAGCGTTGAGCAAGTCTGCCACCAGCTTGGCCGTGATCGGAGTACGCCCCGCCTCTTTGCGATCCTGACGACTATAGCCATAGTAAGGAATAACCGCCGTAATCCGTCCCGCTGAGGCACGACGCAAGGCATCCACCATGATCAGTAGCTCCATAAGGTGGTCGTTGGCTGGTGGTGATACCGGTTGAATGACAAAAACGTCATAACCGCGCACGTTCTCATCGATTTGAATAAATATTTCACCATCGGCAAAGCGTCGCACCGTTGCCCCGCTCACAGCTGCCAATAGGTATCCGGCAATCCGTTTTGCCAACTCAGGGTTAGCGGTACCAGAAAAAATTTTCATCGTTTGATTGGGTCGCATAAGACGATTTAACCCCATAATGAATTGGCTGGGCCGCCAGGATTCGAACCTGGGAATGCCGGAATCAAAATCCGGTGCCTTACCACTTGGCGACGGCCCAATTGAGAGAGTACCCCTGAGACAGCCCTGCGGCTGGTTATGAATTTCGCAACGGATGCTGGTTGAAGGTGGTCCCCGAAAAAACAGACCACTCTGGGTGATCCCGGCGCAACCGCGCCGCCGCCGCATCGGCCGACTCAGCACTGTCAAACAGACCACACAGCGTACTACCGCTACCAGACATCCATACCCGCTTGGCGTCAACAGACTGTAGAGCGCACCAAGCCATCCCCAAAACTGGAGCCAGATCCATTGCTGCCAACTGTAGATCGTTGTCGGGCGCAGACTCCGGCGGCAGCATAGCGGTCTGATCGGTCATTGTCAACCGCTCATGAAAACGCCGGAACACCATCGCCGTCGCCAGAACCACCCCAGGATAGACCAACACCATCGGTTGCTCGGGCTGATCTGGCAATGCGGTCAGTTGTTCGCCAATACCGGCCACTTGCGCCGTCTGACCAAACAGAAAAAATGGGATATCAGCCCCCAGGGTCAAGCCTAACGCCATGA
>JADGCM010000124.1 GCA_015228995.1 Magnetococcales bacterium | reverse complement strand
AGGCATAAGCATCAGCAATGCTGCTCGGATCCGGTGTGGCCACCACGATGATCTTCTCGACCGCTAAGACAAAATAGCGCACGTTGGTGGAAATACCGGCACCGGTATCGACCAACACCAGATCAAAGTCAACGTTCCAATGATCGATATGGTCCAACAGCGCAATCCGTTGTGCATCGCTTAGATGACTCAATTCGGCAACACCGGAAGCGGCTGGCAACACCGTGATCCCCATCGGGCCCACCACTGCTACCTCATCAAGGGTCATCCGACCATCCAGTACATCTTGAATGGTAAAACGGGGATGCAACCCCAACATAACGTCAATGTTGGCCAATCCGAGATCAGCGTCTATAATCAATACCTTCAAACCCATGGACGCAAATTGCATCGCCAAATGAACGGTGACGACGCTCTTGCCTACCCCCCCTTTACCGCTGGTAATCGCGATGGTGTAGGGGACGCGCCTTTCGCTCAGTGACCGACCAGTAGCCGTGGCATGCTGCTGCTGAGAATCGGTACGGCGATTCTGTTCGGCCTTACGCGCCATCTCTCTGAGTGTGGCGACCTGATTGTCAAATTCTTCTACCATGGTCGGTCTATTCCTGTTGCGACTGTGGTTGTTCGAACCATTGGGTCATTGTCTCAGCCGAAAGCCAACCAAGATTTTCCGGCACTCGCTGACCATCTGTATACAGCGTCAATGGCAACCGTGCCCGCAGGGCCACGTTGAGAATGCCGCCATAAGTCATCGTCTCATCCAACTTAGTAAAAATAAGACCAGTGGGCTGTAAAGTGGCAAAACGCCGGTAAATAGCCTGTTGTTCGGTCTCCCGGACGTTGCCGGCCATACACAACAACACCTCGCGTTCCTCACCCATGACCGGTAGCAGTGCCCCGGTCGAGTTCACCTGACGGCGGTTGTAAGGACTCGAACCCACTGTATCCACCAAAATATGGTCACAACGGCTCAACGACTGCATCCCAGCCCGAATATCTGCCAACGACCGCGCCACAATCAGCCGCACCTGCAACAGTTTGGCATAAGTCTCAAGCTGGGCCACCGCACCAACTCGGAAGGTATCGAGGGTGATCATCCCCACCGAACGCTGGCGGCGCAACAATAGGTCGGCAGCTATCTTTGCCAATGTCGTGGTTTTGCCTACTCCAGTCGGCCCCACCAAGGCGATAATGCGTCCGCTGTCACTGCCACCCACCAGTGGGTCACGGAAGTCGAGAAAACGTTGCAAAGCTGCCTTGAGCCCGCCACCTTCTTGGTCGGCTTGCTCTATTTGTACCAATTTACGGGCAATTGGTTCCTCCACCCCATGCATCATCAGATAACTATAGCGCCGCCTCGCCTCTACGTTCCAGCTGCTCATTTCGTTGTTGGCGTCACTACCGGTATCGCTGCCGGCATCACTACCAGTCAACGCTGTTGATGGTGGCTGGGGAGTGGCTGAAAAGCGCTCTTCAAGGCTGGCCAATGTCTTACGGATCGTCGATAGATCGCTCGCCAACGCTTGTACCACCGTATTTTGTTGCAGTGGGTCTGCTGCTCCGACCTCTGCCGGAGACGCTGCTAGGCGGCGCTCAGCCTGGGCCACCACTGGATCTCCCGCAACAGCGGCCACTGGCGGTGCGACTGGTGGCGCGGTTGGAGACGCGATTGGCGGCTCATCAGCTGGTACACTAGAAAAACGACTCCGCCGCGGCGCTGGTTCTGCTACTGACGACCGCTCCTCTCGCCCCGATGATTCCTGATCACGCTGATCCCTGGCAACCGACGCGCAGGCGGTCACTTCAATCAGAGTGCGCCCGGTCGGCATCATGCCTTTCCCCTTCTCACGGATACTCCGTGTTGAGAGGATCACCGCGTCGACACCCAGCTTCTCTTTGACCTCATCAAGCGCTTCACGCATCGTTTGCGCTTGGAATGTGCTGATCTGCATAGCCTATCCCATCCCCTAAGAGAGGTTCACCGTTCCCAGAAATTCCACCTGTACATTGGCAGGTACCTCATTTTGTGACAATACCACCAGATGCGGTATCACGCTTTCGGTCATCTGTTTGACGAAAGGCCGCACTCTGGTACCAGTTATAATCACTGGTTGGATGACTTGAGCTGCAATCCGTTCAACCCCTTCGCGCAAGCGACCAATCAGCAGATTGGCATTACGCGGTGACATGGAAAGATAGGAACCAAACTCACCATCAACGATCGCTTCGGCGACAAAGTTTTCGGCATCGGCACCCAATACCAAAGCGAATACCTTACCTTCTTCATCACTATAACGTGCTACAATAGAACGAGAAAGCACTTGGCGTACCAATTCGACCATCTGCACTGGATTTTTAACCACCTTGGCATAGTCGGAGATCGTTTCCAGAATGGTGGTGATGTCACGAATGGCCACCCGCTCCCGTAACAGCCCCTGTAATACTTTTTGGACACCGCCCAAATTGATGACATTCGGGATCAGCTCCTCAATCAATTTAGGCTGATTCCGAGCTGCCAAATCGAGCAGATTCTGTACCTCTTGACGCGTCAGCATCTCGTGGGCATAGGTATTGATCAATTCAGTGATATGGGTTGCGAGCACTGTTGAGGCATCCACCACGGTATAGCCCATCATCTCGGCTCGTTCCCGATCACTGCCAGAAATCCACACCGCCGGCAAACCAAAGGCGGGCTCTGTAGTAGGGACGCCCTCAATACGGCCGGTGGCGTTGCCACCATCCATGGCCAAGAAGGAGCCCGCCTTCAGTTCACCGCGCCCAACCTCGACTCCCTTGACCAGAAAAACGTACTCACCCGGGCGAAATTGCAGGTTATCTTTGATGTGGATCGGCGGCACCACAAACCCCATATCTCCAGCAAATTGGCGCCGAATCGCACGGATTTTATCGAGCAGATCGCCCCGTTGGCTCTCATCCACCAACGAAATGAGGCCATAACCAACCTCCAAGCGCAACAGATCAATCGCCAGATAGTTCTCAATGGGCTCTTCGGCTTGACCAGCACTTTGCGCCTGGATCGCCTCGGCGCGCACCTTCTCGCGATCTTTGACCTCAGCCTGACGGAACAGGTAATAGGCCCATATCCCCATCCCCACCGCCATGATGGCAAAGGCTGTCGTCGGCATACCCGGCAACAGGGCAAACAGGCCGAGAATGGCGGCGCTGATCAGGATAACGCGTGGTTGAGCGGTGATCTGCCCACCGACATGGTCGGCCATGTTGCGGTCGGTCGAGGCACGGGTCATCAAGAAACCGGCTGCCGTTGAAATCACCAACGCCGGAATTTGCGCCACCAGACCGTCACCCACCGTCAAAAGCGTGTAGATATGCGCCGCATCCGCAGCGCTCATGCCCTGCTGCACGACGCCAATGATAAAGCCACCGATGATGTTGATCAGCACAATGAGAATGCCAGCGACGGCATCCCCACGGACAAACTTGGAAGCACCGTCCATGGCACCGAAAAACTCGGCCTCTTCCTCAATCTCACGCCGCCGCCGCTTGGCCTCCACCTCGGTAACCAATCCTGAATTGAGATCAGCATCGATGGCCATCTGCTTACCAGGCATTTTATCCAAGGTGAACCGGGCCGCCACCTCGGCAATACGCCCAGCACCCTTGGTGATGACGATGAAATTGATGATCACCAAAATGGCAAATACAATCAGACCGACGACTGGATTACCGCCAACGACGAACTGCCCAAAGGAGCGAATCACCTCGCCAGCGGCACTCTCACCCTCAGCACCATGCAGCAAAATGCGCCGCGTCGTCGCAATATTGAGGGCTAACCGCAGCAGTGTTGTCACCAGCAATATGCTTGGAAACGATGAAAAATCAAGTGGTTTATGAACATAGAGGGTAGTCAATAGAATGACGATACCCAACGATATGCTGATCGAAAGCAGTATATCCAACGCCACCGCCGGCAGTGGAATGATCATGACCCCTAAGATCATGATAATGCCGATGGCCATAAAAACGTCACTATGACTCTTCAGATTCGGCAATGAGAGTGGTACTCTGAGCGTAGCCAAAAAAGATCCTCCCCACAATTGCAACAAAAACGGGCAACAAACACAGGCAACAAACACGGAGCAACTGTCTGATGTTATCATCCAATCGCAATACAACTGGGTGTCACGCAATAAACGTGCCACAAAGACGACTGGCCATCATTCCAGCGCGTAGCGGCAGCAAACGGTTGCCGGAGAAAAATATTCGTCTATTCTGTGGCTTACCCATGATCGGACATATTTTATCGACAGCGCAGCGCAGCGGCTTGTTTACGACCATCCATCTATCAACAGATAGCGAGTCGTTTGCAGAGGTGGCCACGGGGCTTGGTTTTCGGCCCGATTTTCCCCGTCCCGCCCATCTGGCGGATGATCACACTCCGCTGTTGCCGGTGTTGCGTTACGTCACCGAACAATACCAGCAGCGTGGGCTCCTCTTCGATCAAGTCTGGTTGCTGATGGCTTGTGCCCCACTCATCGAAGTCAGTGATCTATTGGCAGCCGCACAACTTTATGAACAGTTGGCTGGTCAACGCGCTATTATGAGTATCGGACGCTATGCCATGCCGATTCAACGCGCTTATCGTCGTGATCAACAGGGGCTGCTGACGCCGCTTTACCCAGAATCGATACCACAACGGACCCAGGACTTGGAACCTAGCTATTTCGATGCCGGTGCTTTCATTGCCTTTCCGGCAGCGCGTATCTTGACGACTGATGGGGTGAATGATGGCAGCGGTTTTGCCGGCTATCTGTTGCCTCGTTATAAGGCCATCGATATTGACGACGAAGAAGATTGGCAACTGGCCGAGTCTCTCTACCGCTTGCAGCACGGGCAGGTCTAAGATGCCAACGGCGCTGTTGCGTTTTGATGCCTCAGCCACCATCGGTGGCGGCCATGCGATGCGTTGCCTAACGGTGGCCAATGCGCTCCACGACCAAGGCTGGCAGTGTCATTTACTCACCAATGCCGAGGCCTATCAAACCGTACCGCAATTGCTGACCACTCCTCATCGCCATCTTCCCCCTCACCCCCCGACCCCCTCT
>JADGCM010000006.1 GCA_015228995.1 Magnetococcales bacterium | reverse complement strand
CTAAATCCCCTCTCCGTTAACGACGGCGAGGGGATATGAATGTTGCAGGTGTCAATCTTTCTACTTTATCTTCCCCGATATCAACGACGATATTCCCTCCCGATACATCCGTCAACAATAGCACTTTTTCATGAACAAGTCGTGATCATGCGCTAGATGGGCCACCACTGTTCCACGATTCAGCGTGAACAGGTGGTCTTGTAAGGGCCCGTATCGGTCGTTTTTTTGTCCCAACTAAACAGGTCTGGCTTCCAACGACGAAAAGAGTCAAAATAGCGTGACCAGTAGTTGCGCCATGTCGTTGACGCCGTCGAAGTCTCTACGACGCCTTGACTTGAAGAAGCATGAGAGAAATAGATGACAGAGCCGCGTTTTTTAGTAATAATGCCAACGTGGTGGTACTGTTTGTTTGGTTTGCTGGATCGATCAGGCTGAAAGAAGACGAGGTCCCCGGGACGCGTCGATGCCGCAGGCACAACAACGCTGTTGCGCTTGATGTCTGGCGTGGCCATGTAGTAAGGTTCAAAGTGGTAGGGGGTTCCCGCTAAACTGGTGCGGGTGACGGCACACACCAGATTGGAACAATCTGCGGCACTCGAACAGTCGGGATTGGCGCCCAAACGGTATTTTAGCCCTTCGTAACGGTCCGCCACCACGGGGGTCCGCTGTTCTAGAATACGATAAGCCTCCTCCGCCGACGGTCGCGGCGCGGTGGCTTGCGGAGGTGGTAGTGGCTGGGTACTACAGCCACTGCTCAGCAACGCTAGTAACAACAAGGGCTGCCAGATGGTACGATAGGTTCCTGTTTGCATATCAACAACCGAATAAAGAAGTGTGAACCCAAAAGCAGATCCTGCATCAAAGCAGATTTCGTTCCACATTGGAGACCACAGAGGTATGGCCACAGAGATGACAGAAGAAGCAACAACCCATTTTGGTTTTAACAATATCCCGGTCGCCGAAAAAGTGGTGCGTGTGCGGCATGTGTTTGACTCGGTATCCAAGCGGTACGACTTGATGAATGACCTGATGTCGCTGGGCATCCATCGCCTGTGGAAGCGTTATGCCGTCCATAAAATGCGCCTGCAACCCAATCAGCGGCTACTGGATGTTGCCAGCGGCACGGGTGATCTGGCACGTCTCATGATGCGGCGCATGGATGATCGTGGCCAAGTCGTGCTCTGCGATATCAACGGCTCCATGCTCCAACAGGGGCGCCACAAAATGACCAACATCGGCATGGTAGCGGGTATGACCTGGGTACAAGGGAATGCGGAGTCACTGCCGTTTCCGGATCACTGTTTTCATGCGGTCACCATTGGTTTCGGCATTCGTAATGTGACACACATGGAGCAGGCAATTACAGAAATGGTGCGGGTGCTACGTCCCGGGGGCCAATTCCTCTGTTTAGAATTCTCCCAGTTAGCGATTCCGTGGTTACAGCCCCTCTACGATGTTTATTCTTTCAAGGTACTGCCAGAAATTGGTCAATGGGTCGCCCGTGATCGTGCCGCTTATCAATATTTAGTAGAATCGATCCGACGTTTTCCTAACCAACAACAATTTAGCACCCTGCTGTCCAAAAACGGCTTAGGGCAAGTTCGCTACGATAATCTTTCGGCTGGTATCGCTGCTATTCATACTGGTTACAAGGTATAGGGGCCCCTCATGACCAACAATTCTCTTTTGTCCCTCCTTTCCCCCTTACGTTGGTTGCCACAGCCGGTTACAGCTGTTTCTCTGGCAATCACGCTCAACCTGTTTTTTCAGCGTTATCCTGACCTCAAGGAGCGTTTAGGGGCGCTCTCTGGGAAAATTTTCCGTTTTGAGGTCGAAGATTTGTCCCAGGAGTTTTTCATGCGCGTCGAGGAACATGGTGAGGTGCGCATCCATACTTACTCCGATGACGAAGTCCATGTCACCATGTCTGGTAGTAGCCATGCCTTCCTGTCGTTGCTGTTCCACCGCTCCGATCCCGATGCGCTTTTTTTCTCGCGCGCATTAAAAATGTCTGGAGAGACTGACACTGGGCTCCATTTCAAGAATATTCTAGACAATGTCGAGATCGATTGGGAGGGAGAGCTGTCGCTCTTTCTGGGGCGGCCGTTAGCGGGCCTACTTACCAAAACCACCGAGCGGTTACAACAGAGCCGCCAACAATTACGCAATCACCTCGACCAACGCTCCGAAACGTGGCTACGTGAACATCATTGGCCACGACGCCATCAGCTGGAGCAGTTACGCGAGGAGGGCGAAGCGATGGCAAAACGTCTCGACAAAATGGAGCATAGTCTCAACCGCTGTGGTAACCGTGTCAACCTGGCCAAGCATGCCAAGCAGACCTCTTCTGACCACACTTTGGTTGTGGGATAACTGAGCTGTGCTAACAACCTATCGTACCGTGGTGCGTTTGGCAGCCATCGTCCGCATCCTAGCTCACCACGCGATTGAACCCTTTACTGAGAGTTTTTTTGTCTACCGATTGCTCTGCTGGTTGGCCGCGCTCAATCCGGTGGTACGGCGTCACCAGCGGCGCACCCCGCGTGCGGTACGCATGCGCATGGCCATTGAGGAGCTGGGGCCGACCTTCATCAAATTCGGCCAAGCCCTATCGACCCGCGTTGATGCACTGCCCGATGACATTGGCCAGGAGATCAAGAAACTCCAAGACGCGGTACCGCCTTTCCCGTTTGCTCAGGTCAAATCGATTGTTGAAAAGAGCATGCAGGGGCCATTATCCCAATTTTTTAGCCGTTTTGATGATGAACCAGTCGCATCAGCCTCCATCGCCCAAGTTTACCATGCCGTTACCCACGATGGCCGCGATGTTGCCGTTAAAGTCCGTCGCCCTGACATTGAAACCGTGGTACGGGATGATATTCGCATTCTTTATTTTATCGCCACTCTGGTTGAGGATAATGCGCCAGAATGGAGCCGTTTTCGCGTCCGCCAGGTAGTTGATGAGTTCGCCAACACCATCCGCGATGAGATGAACTTTCAGGTTGAAGCGGCACGTGCTGATAAATTTCGTCTTAATTTTATCAACGACCCTGAACTTAAAGTGCCAGAGGTGATTTGGTCCTTATCCTCGACATCAGTGTTGACGTTGGAGTGGGTTGACGGTATCCCTGTTGATGAATTAGCCGCTTGGTATGGACGAGGGGGACCAGACCCGGATATGGTCTCAAAAAACATTGGTAAGATATTTTTTAAGCAGGTATTTCGCGACGGTTGTTTCCATGCCGATCAACATCCCGGCAACCTGTTGGTGCAGCCCGATGGCACCCTGGTAATGATTGACTTCGGCATCATCGGTCGGGTCGATATGCAAACTCGGTTATGGCTGGCCCATCTGCTGCACGGTTTTCTGATGCGTGATTACCGTAAGGTGGCGCAAACGCATCTGGATGCCGGCTACATCCCTGCCCATACCAATCTGGAAGAATTCGAGGAGGCCTGTCGCCAGGTGGGCGAGCCGATCTTTGGCCAACCCCTCAAAGATATCTCGGTGGGCAATTTGCTAGCGCAACTGTTCAAAGTAACCGAGCGTTTCGATATGGAGGTGCAACCGCAGCTACTGCTGCTGCAAAAGACGCTCATCACGTTGGAAGGAGTGGGACGCGAGATTAATCCAGAACTCAATATCTGGGTCTTGGCTGAACCCCTGATCCGCGACTGGATGTCTGAGCACCTGGGGGTAATGGGTCAGCTGCGTGCCACCCACCAGGGGGCTGTTGATCTGCTCCACACCCTCGGCATCATGCCAGAGATGGTCCGTACCGGATTGGAACGCATGGTGCGTGACCAGATGCGCCTGCGTCTGCACCCGGACTCCCTTACCACCCTCGAACGCCATATGCGCGCTGGTTTCCGTAGCCAAAATGCCACCATGACCGGAGGCTTTTTGCTGCTGACGGCGGCGGTATTGCTCGCCAATAACCTATCGGTGCTGTGGTACGGACCGCTCTTGCTGCTTTCTTATGTCAATTTTCGGCAAGGGAGCCGTATGGGGCGCTAGGCGGCTGACTCGTGCGACGCGTTACGATCAACTTGGTCGATGTCGGTGAGAACCTCATAGCCATCTGGTGTGATCAGTACCGTGTGTTCAAATTGGGCCGATAGGGAGTGGTCCTGGGTGACCACGGTCCACTTATCCGGCAAGTGACGGATAGCTGCTTTACCGAGATTGATCATTGGTTCGATGGTAAAAATCATCCCCGGACGTAGCAGTGCCCCTTGTCCCACCTCACCGAAGTGCATAATAGCTGGATCTTCATGAAAGTCACGACCGATGCCATGGCCGCAATATTCACGCACTACAGAGCAGCGTTGGCTCTGTGCATAATTAGCGATGGCCGCACCAATGTCCCCAACATGACCGCCGGGACGCACGGCACGAATGCCCACCTCCAGGCAGTTACGAGCCACCTCGATACACTTGGCCGCCCTGACATTGACCACCCCAACGGCAAAGGTACGACTGGTGTCTCCATGAAAACCATTCAAATTAGTGGTGATATCGACATTGATAATATCACCCTCACGCAGGACACGGCTACTCGGAATGCCGTGGCAAACCTGCTGGTTGACCGAAGTACAGATCGATTTAGGAAAACCACGATAATTGAGCGGCGATGGGATAGCCCCGTGATCGAGAATGAATTGATGACAGATATCATTGAGGCGTTGAGTGGTCACCCCGACCTGGATATAGGGCTCGATCATACGCAACGTCTGCGCTGCCAAGAGGCAGGTGTGCCGCATTTGCTCGATCTCATAAGGTGTTTTGATCCTGATCATAGAGGGGCCTATTTTTTAGGGGCTTCGGAGGCGGGAGGCGCTGGTGGCGGCGCAGGTACTACCGGAACACCACCTGGTTCGGAAACAGTGGCTGGTTCGGAAACAGTGGCTGGTGCCAGTGATGACTTATCTGGCACGGGGGATTCCATCGCCGATTCAGCCCCTTTGTTACCCACCCCTTCCATGATTGAAGAGCCGGTAACCAGCTGATTGCTAAAGAAAGCCAGCACCAAACTGGTAGTCATAAAAATGGTTGCCAACGCTGCTGTTAACTTACCAAGAAAGCTCCCCGATCCTTGGGCACCAAATAGACTCTGTGAGGTGCCTCCAAAAGCGGCACCCATATCACCACCGCTGCTCCGTTGGAGTAATACCACGAAAACCAACGCGATAGCGACCAGTACATGGACCACTTGCAACATCAATATCACAGAAAACTCCTTGGTTTAATTAGGATTCGGCTGGCACTGCGGCATCAATGATGGCCACAAAATCAGCGGCATGCAGGGATGCGCCGCCGATCAGACCACCGTCGACATCGGCCAACGCCAACAGCGGCGCCGCGTTATCCGGCTTGACCGAGCCTCCATAGAGCAACCGAATCGCCGCCGCAACGGCTGGAGGCAGATGTTGATACAAAATCTCTCGTAGTTGATGATGCACCTCGGCCACTTGCTCTACCGTGGCATGATGGCCGGTGCCAATGGCCCACACCGGCTCGTAGGCCAGGGTCAAATGCTCCAGCTGATCGGCCGCATAAACCTCCAGCAAAGGCGCTAAAACAGCCTCAAGTTGGCGCCGCACCACCGCCAAGGTTTGACCCTGCTGCCGTTCAATCAGGCTCTCCCCCAAGCATACAATCGGCCACAACTGGTCGCGCAAAGCGGACAGCACCTTTTGCACGACCACGGTATCCTGTTCTCCATACAGGGTGCGTCGCTCTGAATGGCCGACAATGACATAACGACAGCCAATATCGCGCAACATGGCACCGCTTATCTCACCGGTATGAGCCCCATGGGCGGCAACCGCCATCGTCTGCGCCCCTAACTGCCAGGAAGAATGATTGGCTACCGCAAACTGCTGCAGGGCGTAGATAGCCGTAAACGGCGGACACAACACCACATCACAACGCTGATACCGCTGCAGGTCAACAGCAAGACACCGCTGGATATCCATGACCAACCGCAGTGCCGGCTCGATCAGGCCATTCATTTTCCAATTGCCGACAACCAAGGGGCGCCGCTGCATGACGTCATGTCATCCTGTTTATTCGTTAAAAGACCCTCACCCCCCATCCCCCTCTCCCACAGGTGGAGAGGGGGAGATATTGTGGGAGAGGCAGGGTGAGGAGCCTAAAGGGGTTCATTGTCTATCAAAAGCGGTACCAAGTCAACGCATCCGCATTATGGCCTAACGTCAGCCCCAGCACTTAAAAAGCGACGCATGCTGCGAATGGCCTGCCGGGTGCGATGCTCGTTCTCAATCAAAGCAATACGGACCGAATCGTCCCCATATTCACCAAAGCCTACCCCGGGGCTAACGGCCACCTTAGCCTCTTTTAACAATAGTTTCGTAAATTCCAAGGAACCAAGGTGGCGAAAATCGTCGGGAATCTTGGCCCAGACAAACATCGAAGCCTTGGGGGCCTCAATCTGCCATCCGGAACGCGCCAGCCCATCCAATAGGATATCCCGCCGCGATTGATAAATCTGCCGCGCCTCAGCTACACACTCCTGCGGACCATTAAGGGCCACCGTGGCCGCAATTTGGATTGGTTGAAACATACCATAATCGAGATAGGATTTAATACGTGCTAACGCACGGATGAGATGTTGATTACCAACCGAAAAACCAACACGCCAACCGGGCATGCTGTAGGTCTTGGAGAGTGAGTAGAACTCAACAGCTACCTCTTTAGCGCCGGGCACCTGCAAAATGCTGGGGGCGCGATAACCGTCGAAACAGATCTCGGCATAAGCGATATCCGACAACACCATCAGGTTATATTCACGGGCACAGGCCACTACTTTTTCGTAGAAATCAAGGTCGACTACCATAGCGGTCGGATTGGAAGGAAAATTGACGACCAATACCTTAGGTCGTGGCCAACTGTTGACCACCGCCCGACGCAACTCCTCAAAGAAGTCGCCATCACGTGACAGCGGCACGTGGCGGATATCCGCTCCCGCCAGAACAAAACTATACACATGAATCGGGTAGGTAGGATTGGGGGTCAGCACGGTCATGCCCGGCGTGGTCATCGCCAACGCCAACGAGGACAACCCCTCTTTTGAGCCGATGGTGACAATCGATTCGGTATCCGGGTCCAAGTCGACATCAAACCGCCTCTTGTAGTAGCCACATATCGCACGCCGTAACCCAAAAATGCCTCGCGATAGCGAATAGCGGTGATTACGCCCCTGCTGGGCCGCCTCGCACAATTTATCAACGATATGCTGCGGTGTCGGCAGGTCGGGATTGCCCATGCCAAAATCGATAATGTCCTCGCCTCGTGCCCGCGCCTGATATTTTAGCTCGTTGACAACGGCAAACACGTAAGGAGGCAACCGCTTGATACGAAAAAATTCTTCCATAAAAATGCCATCCGAAAATGGAGAGTTACGAGGGGACTCGGCAGCGATGAAATGTAAGGGTAGACGGGACAACTGTCAAGACATGGTCACAGAAAAGCCGTAGCGACACTCTAATATACCGCCACGGCTCTCCTCAGGATCAATCACCAGACATAACTCAACAACGTGACTACTGCGGTCTCAGGTAGACAGCCCCCCGTCTCATAACCTCGGGTGACAGAGCAACACGGTAAGCCGAAGCAGCAAAAGTTCTAACACGCTCGGCAACCTTAGAGGCTCCCTCGGCGTTGCGATTCTCCACTGTTACTGGCGTCGCTGAAGCATTTTCCCTGATTTTTTCTAACATCCCCGCATCAAGTATATTCCTGGATCCTACTACTGGTGAAACGCTCATCGGATCACCCCTTTTCGAGATTTAGGTCATTGATAGAATGCCCTGAAACCTCCCTCACCGGTAATCCTTTTTTCGGCAGGATAGCCCTAAAAGTTAACAACATTCTTTACCTCCAGCACTTCCCGCACATAGATACTCACTCCCACTCGATGAATATGCTCCAGCAAGGGCGGATAACGAATACCATCGTAGGCCTTGACGTCAAATTTATAGGGCATAGGCAGTTGATCCAGTGCCTCAGATATTGCTTCAGCCTTGAGCTCATCCGCCACTCCAACCAGAGCCAAATCCACGTCCGACTGGGGCCGATAGTTACCTTTGGCGCGAGAACCGAATACCACCACCTCTCGTATCTCCGGAATCTGTCGAAAGACCGTGTGCATCAAGGCCAGTTCCCTGTCACTCAAGCCGGTATGGCTCATTGTTCCACCAAACGCATCAAAAAAAACTCATGCAACCGATCAAATGCCGCAAAATAGCTCTCAGATATCTTGTTTAGTGCATCATCAAATATCCTGAAATCATATCTATGCGACAACAAATTTCTGTGTTGCAATATGTCCATCCAGACCTGGGCATCCTCCAATATGCCAACAGAGAAAGCCTCTTTGATCACTTTGCGAGGGGTTGCTTCCTTGAATGCCACTCCTTGTTCTTCCAGGTAATCTTTGAGTGTTTTCCATGCCAACTCAAAGGCAAACTCGAAACGCTGGATCGCCCCTTCTTTTTCCAACTGAGAGAGGCTGGCCAAGCCCCGTTCCTGCACCTCTCGCAACAGAACGAAAGCCCGATCGAAGTTGTTAAAACGCTGCTGCCAGCGGATATCATCCTCCATATCGCCTATTCCGGATCCTGTTACCGTAGCACGGTCGGTCGAAACGATGAACAAGGCCCCCTTCCGGTGTCATTCACTGATCCAACCGTTTGACAATTTCTTGGGTCTTGATAGCGGCTAAATCACGCAACTGCAACCCCGCCGCGCCTTTTTTAAGCACACGGCTGACACTGACAGCCTTCTGACTTAATTTCGAGAAGGGTAGCCAAAACTCGCGAGGAACGGTCACCTGCCCGGCTGCGTCTGGCGTGAACATATAAGCCTCTTTGGGCTTCACCTGGAACACCAAACGGACCTCCGCCATGGTCTCCGCTGTAATGGTGAATGAATCTCCCGGGCGGGTAAAAGCCCGTTGCATCAGCGTGGCTATGGAGAAAGTCACCCCACCGTTACCATTGCGTTTGAAGGCCAAGCCACTCACCGTCTTAGACGGGGCCATAACATAAGGCGGCTCGTCCAGCAACCGATCCATCGACAACAGCTGCCCGGCAAAGGCCTCCAGACCTGCAACACCCGTTGCAACCGCCGGAGCAGCCACTGTGGTGGTGGTGGTAGCGGTCGGACGGGTCTCTGTTACAACAGGGGCCGCCGCTGCTGGCTGGGCCGGAGCTGGCGGTACCGTCTCTACCTTCGCATGAACAGCACTGGGTGCTGCCGGAGGAATAGAGGCAGGAGTAGCAGGAGCGGATGGCGCTGCTGCTGCCACCGCTGCCGGGGGTGCTGCTGCTGACGGACCCGCAACCGGCACTGCCACCGCCTTCATCACTGGCACCGGACGCGAAGCCCCATTATTCCCGCCCCCGGCGGCAACGGTCGGCTCAACATGCTGCGAGGGACCCCACACCAACCACGCCGCCAGAAAGAGCCCCAGCGCTGCAAGACTGCCAACCACCCAGCGCCCCATCCACCAAGCGGCCGGCTCAGGCTCAATTTTGGTGACCGTCGCTTGTGAGGCAACCGTAGCCTGAGATTGCAGCTGCTCAACTTGCAGCTCCAACTGGCGCTGTTTACGCTCTAGTTCTTCAAAATAGGCCTGCCGGACTTGTCGCTCTGTCTCTCCTAATTTGATTTCCTCCAAGATATCTCTCTTGTCCGGCTCACCCTCGTCGACCTCTTCAATGTCCATGGATGACGCCGCGTCTGCCTCTTCCACCCAACGCCGCATTTCATCGGAGATCGGCAGCGGTTGCATTTGCTGCGGTGGCAGCTGAAGCAACCCTGACAATAGATCCAGCTTGAGAATGGTGGAGAACAACAACCACACCGAACGACTCTTATCGTTCGGGGCTAAATCAAAATTCTCATCCAGCGCCGGATCGGAGTCGATCAGCGTCCCGACAGAAAGCAACTTCTCCTTGAACTGAATAAATTGTTGTTCTCTCTCCGCTCCATGTCCGGTTAAAAGCACCTCAATGGCAAAGAAGCTGAGGCCGTGATAAACGGCCCCGGCCACCGCTTCGGGATAATGGATGAGATCAAACGGGTGATCGCTGGCAGCGGTTTCCAGATGCCATGGCGTCGATGCCAGAAATTCTTCCGGCTCGGGCTCAGGCTCGGGCTCGGGTTCTGGTTCTGGTTCTGGTTCTGGCTCCGGTTCTGGCTCCGGTTTGGGAGCCAACCGATCCGCCAATAGGGCCTGCAAAATATCTATCTGCTGCTGAATATCCGCTGATTCACTCAAATCAACATCCATAAGCAGCAAATTGAGCGTCTCCAGACCTGAGATTAAGCGAGAAGTCACCTCAGCATCGGCTGCAATCGCTTGATGGTAAACCTTATATAAAATGGTCTCCATCGCCTGACTCAGCCGGACAATGGCATCCAAACTCAACATCTCGGCCGAGCCACGGACACCACGGAAGGTCCGAATCAGCCGCTCCATCACCACTGGATCGGCCGCCCCAAATCGTTCATCTAGGCTACGTAGATCCGTTTGGCTAATAGCTAACCGTTTAATCGCCTCCTCAATAAACAATTGCAGCTGTGTATCATCCCGCTTAGACATGGCGCACCCTTTTGTTATTCGTCATCTTGCTGGTTTGTTAGGTTATCTCGAAAAATCGACCGAAATCGACCATCTCGAACATCCTTTTGACACTGGGGCTACAATTAACCAATTTGATACGCTTGGTGTCGTCCGCCCCGTTGTGCTGTTTCAACAACAACATAGTCCCCAGCGCCGCCTTGCCCACAAACAGCGTCTCCTTGAAATCCAATACATAATCGGTATGCTTGGGCCGGCCCTGATAGACCTGTAAGAATTCATGCCGGCAGTTATAGTCAAACATCTCCGCCATCTGCACCACCACCCGACTGCCCCCCTCCGGCTTTTCTTCGGCAGTGACCTTGAATTGATGCGCAGTCCCAGACAATACCTCACGCTGGCGTGATACGGTGATGGCAATCTCGGGGACATCCAACATGGACAGCGTTTTTAACACCTCTTTATTGCTATTAATAATACGTATATCTTCTTTATTTCCCTTATTATAGCTTGCCAATTGTAGCAGCATGGCCAACCCCGAATGGGCGATCGTCGATACATTGGTAAAATCTAATACATACTTTCTGCCCGGCTCTTTACCAACAAATATTTTAGAAAAGTCGTTGAGACAATCAGCGGTCAAATCACCCTTGAAGTGAACCACGGTCTGAGAGCCGCGATGATCAATCCACTTAATACCATTCCGGATCGAGTGTTCCAGAGAGGGCAAGACGCTCTCTTCCTCTAGCGACACCACCGCAATCCCTACTTCGGTCACCCGAGAAACAATCGCCTCTTCTTCAGCGACCTGGCCATCCAACAAATGGATCTGTAGCCGCCCCTTTTGGCCCACCTCGGCGGCGCAGGGGCTGCCGAAGACGATAAAGACTGAATCGTCACTGACCTCCAGCGCATTGCCGACACACTGGTTAAAATGGACCAACAAACCACAAAAAGCCCTTGATTTATGACTCCTTCTATCGGCATCGCGCCGCCGTTCCTCAGCAAGCGCACGCTCGCGAGCGCGCCTGTCTGTCTGCAACCTCCTGCCGTCAGGGGTATCCTCCATCTTATTTATCCTCTCTCATTAATGTGTTCAAAATAATCGGCAGACCTTAAAGCCCCTCACCCCCCAACCCCCTCTCCCACAGGTGGAGAGGGGGAGCATGAAGCAGCCTCTTCTCACCCTCTCCCCTTGTGGGAGAGGGCAGGGTGAGGGGTGGAAGGCATTGATCACGGCTTAATCCTCTTCGATCTCAATCAGACCCAGTGTCTGCAATTTGTCTAACAAGCTTTGGCGGGTCACCGGTTTGGTCAAATAGTCGGTGCACCCCCCCTTAAAGTAGGCCTGCATCGCCTGCATCGAGGAGTCCATACCGGTTACCATGATAATAGCCGTCTCCCGCGCCTCCGGTGCTAACCGCTTTTCCGCCGCCCGCATTTTACTTAGGGCTTTTTGACCATCCATCACCGGCATCATGATGTCGAGAAAGACGATGTCATAAGGGTCCCCATCTTCCAAATCGGCCACAAACAGATCCAAGGCCGCCTTGCCATCGCTGGCCATGTCACACTGCCCCAATGGCTTAAGAAAATCTCTCATCAGCTTGCGGTTTTGTAATTCATCGTCTGCAATCAATATCTTCATTGGCGCGTTCCTCTTCAACCAAGAAATGAATCATCTCGTCTACGTACTGTTCTAGACCGGCAGCAATCGCCTGAGCTTCGTCCCAATCCGCCATTTCCGCATGCCCGACTAGGCGTACCGCTTGCGTTTCAATGCGTGCAGCACCAATCGCGGCAGCCATTTTCTTTAACCCTACCCCAGCCCGTACCACCCAGGCTGCATCGCGCTGAGCCAACCCCCGAGTCAATTCCTCCATCTGTGAGGCAGACTCAGTAACAAAACGGCTTTTTAACGCTATCAGAGCCCCAGTTTCAATATCGACCGGTTTCAACACGATCGACTTCGCCTTAGATTGGGACACTTTCGCCAACGGCTTGGTGTACGGTGCAATCACATTCAACAGCTGGTGCGGCACATAAGGCTTTGATAAAAATTGGTTCATCCCCAATGTCAGGCAGCGTTGTGGCTCATCCATCATCGTCGCCGCCGTGAGGGCAATGACCGGTACTTGCGGATTGAGAATACCATCCGTGCCGCCCTGACGAATACGCCGCACCGCCTCAAATCCGTCCATCTCTGGCATTTGCAGGTCCATTAATACCAAATCAAACTGGGTCTGGCGTAACAACACCAACGCCTGCTCGCCACCGCCAGCCACCGTGGTATGATGACCGGCATGTTTCAGAATGGCAGCGGCTAACTGTTGATTTTCCACCACGTCATCCACCACCAAAATATGCAACGGCACCGCATCTGGCCGCAATCCAGACACATGGGCCGGTTTGACCGCTATTTCTATCGGACCAACACCAACGATCTGATTGATCTTTTTTAGTAGCTGAAACCGCTTGACCGGTTTTTTGAGCGGCACCGCTTCCTGCAAAAAACCCGGACGCGCCACATCCTTAAAAACCACGTGTGACGACAACAGCACAATGGCCTTACCCAGACAACCCGCATGATGCTGATGCGCTGCCGGCTGGGACCAGTTCAGATGCACCAGATCTTCATCAACCACCATGGTATCGAAAGGCATTCCCTGCGCCACAGCTTGATCAAGTGCCTCCAATAAGGCGGTGCCATCGGCCACCTCAATAACCTCAGCCCCCAAACCAGCGACAATCTGGCCGACAATCTTGCGTCCGGTGTCGTGGCGATCCGCCACCAACAACCGCCTCCCCTTGAGCAGCGGCGCCAACGAGCCTCCACCACTGCGACGACCCACCACCCCGGTCGTCACCTCCTTGCCCTGTCGCAAAGCGCCAATACCAAACTGGGCCAAAAAATGGAAGGTACTGCCTTGACCCACTGCGCTTTCCACCCAGATATGGCCCCCCATCCGCTGGACCAAATGCTGGCTAATGGTCAGACCAAGACCAGTCCCCCCATATTTCCGAGAGGTGGAACCATCCGCCTGGGTGAAGTTTTCGAAGATGATGGCCTGCTTATCCGCCGGGATCCCAACGCCGGTATCAGAGACGGAAAAATGCACCATCATGGTCCCCTCGACCACCGGCGGCCATGGCTCGGCCCGTACCACCACTTCACCTTGATCGGTGAACTTGACAGCGTTGCTCAATAAGTTGGTCAGTATCTGCCCCAACCGCGACGGATCCCCGACCAAAGTTGGCGGCAGCGTCTCGACAACGTGACAATAGAGGTTGAGCCCCTTCTGGTGGGCCCGCACCGCCGCTGTATCACAACAGGTCTCTACCTGACCCAATAAGTCGAAGGGAATCGACTCAAGCACCAAATGGCCCGCTTCAATTTTAGAAAGATCTAAAACAGAATTGATAATATCCAGCAGCGCCAAGGAGGCGGCATGGACAATTTTCAGATTACCGTGTTGCTCTTCACGCGATTGGTCGGTATTGAGGATCAGGTCGGTCATGCCAATAATGGCATTGAGAGGACTGCGAATTTCATGGCTCATATTGGCCAAAAACTCACTCTTGGCCCGATTGGCCGACTCAGCCTTGTCTCGGGATTGCTTCAGCGCTTGGTAGATATGGCCCCGCTCTACCAACGTCGCCAGCGACTGACCGATATTATCCATCGCAACATCGAAACCGGGTAGATGCTGTGCCTCGTGCACCAACACCAACTCTAATACCCCACACTCGCGTCCCTGAACCGTTATCGGCAGACAAAAACGGGTGTCGTGACCCACCACGGCCCCCCCCTCCCCTTTCTTGCCGTGACGACACAAGCAATAGCCTGCTGGCGACCGCTCACAAGCGAAAGAGAGGGGTGAAGCTGGTAAATCGGCTCTCAAGGCCACCATCGGCGCCTCGCTGTCCAGTTCACGCCAAAACAGTGTGCACCCGGCGATCTCTTGGGAGAGCCACGGCAAGGCCACGATCAGATCAACTGCCCGGCGCAACTCCTCTGCCAGCGATTTATTCTCCAGGGACAACCGCAGCAGCTCAGTAACCAGCTGCTGGGTCTGCCAAGAGCGGGTCGCGTTTTCCTCCGACTCACGGACCCGGTCCAGCTCCATTTCCTTTTTTCTGTGCGTCGACTCCGCTGCATCCAGAGTCTCCAGCAACGCCTGCGAAAATTGCTCCTTGGCAGTAATATCGCGGATGAAGGCCATAATGTGGACCGCACCGTTCAATAACGATGAGGTCAGCCCCACCTCAACAGCAATCGTTTGCCCTGATGCGTGCAAGCCGGTGGACTTGAGCCTTCTCTGGATGGGACGGTCGGCCAAATCGCCTCGCCTCGCAATACGCGCCAACCCCTTCTCATGGTCGGCACGCAGTGCCATCGGTACAATCAGACTGCCAACATTCTGCCCCAAAACCGCTGCCTTGGCATAACCAAACAGGGCCTCAGCGGCATGGTTGAACTCGACAATCCGGCCATGCATATCGGTAACGACGATGGCCTCTAGCGCGTGGTCAACGATTGCATGTATAAATGCCGCTTGCTCACTAAGGGCTGGCACGACCGTCCCTGCTCCTTTCCCTTTCTCTTAGTCGATAGCCCTCTTCTCTCCAGCCAGACTTTCGATGGTATGGGACAAACCAAAAGCAACCGTATAGGGGATAGAGTGGATGGTGTTACCAATTTTGACATCGAACAAGCCACGACGGGAATCTTGCTTCCAAACCACCTTATAACGTACCATCGCACCCGGTTCCGTTGACAATGTAATCTTGACGCGCCGTGAAATCTGGGCCCCTACCTCAATGTTTAACGACCTCCTGAGCTCCTCTTGGGCCATATTTTCTAGCAAGCGCCACATGTGGGTTTTGATCTCGGTCGCCGCCTGCCTATTTTGTCCCAAGGTCAGCTCAATGGTCGCGGTACGCGCAAACTCATGCTCACTCACCAACATTTTGTTACCAAACCGGTTGTCAAGGGGAATCTCCTCCACCGCCAGGATGATCGGATTCTCCTGTATCACCGACTCCCGCAACAGCTGAATGGTGGGCGACGACAAGGCGGCGCGCGGCGGCGCGGCGGCAACACGCTTGCGCTTCTCCACCGTGGGGTAAATTTTCTTGCCGAGAACACTGCCGACAACAATAGCCAATCCGTAGGGAATCAGTTGCAACATGTTACGAACTCCTGGGTCAAAAGGATGGCCGATACGGGAAATCGCTTAACGCTGGCGTCTTGCCTCATGCACCGCCTTCATCTCATCCAGAAACCTTGGCAGATCAGCGTGAAGTTCCGCCAACAAGTCGTGGGCTTGGACAATAATATCCAGATTGTCACGGAACAAGCGACCGACGTTTTGGAACGGCGACACCACCATCTGCAACGCCTGCTGGGTGCGATCAAAAGCAGCTTGGCACTTTTCAATCTCGGTACCCACGTTTTGCAGCATGTGGGCAATTTGTTGGTCGGTACCGCTGCGTTCACCAGTCAAAATAGCGTTCAACTGCTTAAGCGCCGCATCCTTCATGTGCTCCGCTTGCCGCCCCTCTTCCTCTAACATTTCGATCAATGGCTTGAGATAAATCATCAGCCGCGGATCGGTACGCCGTTCCAGTGCCTGTAGAATCGTGCTCTGTTGCGACTCAAATTTATTAATAAAATCGGGCATGCGGGACAGCTCGTTCAGCTTATCAACCACCACCGGCCCTACCGGCGCCACCGGCTCTGTTGTGGCCACAGTGGTAGACTGGGGTAACCTCTCCAGCAAAGTCGCCAGTTGTCGATGGATATCGGCTACCATCTCCTCGGTTTTTTGCAACCTCGCCTCTAGATGCTGTACCGGCTTGGCGACTGCGTTTTGTATCTCTGCAGAGTCGGAGACGGCACTCCTCTTGTTGCTCTCGACATCCTGCATTCGGTTACTGATCATATCGATCTTTCTCATGAAGTTGGATATCGCCGACGCCGTGGTATCCAGCCGATTGAGTTTATCCCCCAAATTCTGCACGTGAGTTGCGGTAGAGACATGAATGGCAACAATTTTATTCAACAGCTCTTCTGCAATGGCCATGCGGCTCTCAAGCCCATCATTCGACAGCCCCTCATTCGACAATCCACCCTTCTGAGCCATTTTTATTCTCCTTATGCTTTATTTAACTTGCACATATACCAAGACATCGTGACACTTAATACACCGCCCAGAGGGAGGATGCGGCCGAGAGGAGTTAGGTAAGATCGGCGGGCCCACCTTGTGATAGACCGATACCTGTTCCCAAACCTTAGCCACCGGAGTCGCCGGTTGACTGCCAGCGGGCGCCCCACCACGGATCAAATGACAGTTGGTACATGGTCCCCAATTAGGATGCGGCTTGATCGCCCCAGGATCAATGGTGGGGATACGTTTTACCAACATCTTTTGCAACCGCGGCGGACTCACGATGTCAACCAGCGGTTCCACCAGTAGCGGCTGCGTCGGTTTCGGCATGGTGCCCAACACCTCGCCATGAACCTGCCGCGTCGGATTACCGATACCCAATGATGCCAGCTTGTTTGACCATGACCCAGGCCAGAACAGACCGGCCGCAATCAGACTGATCAGCGCGATTACCCCAACAATAGGCCCCACCACAGGCCAAAACCCACTACGCAGATTGAAGCGGCCCACCTTCATACCCATCTACCGCAACTTATTCGACCAAAGGGCAAACCCCTCATCGTTGCGCAACTGGCACACCTTACCATTTATCTCAATCCTTTTGGCGTAGATCAGCGGATTGGCACCTGCTTTCTGGAAGGTAAACCCGGCACCAGAGACCGCTACATCATGGGCCAGTGGACAACCTAAATACTGCAAAAACCACCCCGGCCCCACCGAGACCTGGCTCTCAACACCGTTCGCATCCTGAAGCCACAGGTGTAACTGGCCATCACTCTGCGGTTGCTCGGAAACCTGTTGCACCGAACCCTTAAAATTGACCCGAGGGGCCTGTTGCAACAGCACCAAACCGGGTTGCGGATCTTTAGCCGCCGTCTGCTGCGTCGCCACTACTGGGATCATTTGTGCCGCCGCCGGCTGCCCTTGAATGGGTACCAAAACCGTCTGCGGGCCTAGCTGTGCCTGGGGAACGGATTGGGCAAAGCTACCCACGTAAGGCCGACTAAACCAATCCGGAAAGAGTGCCGCGATAACGACACCGATCAGGAAAAACAGCCCCACCGTTACCACCCACTCGCCTTTTTTCGCAGACCGATTGTTCAACGCTTCCCCCTCATCACTCATGCCCCAGGCGTCACAGAAACCCTGATCTCACCGATGATTGCACCCAGATCGCCCATACCCTGTTTGATTTTTTCCTTCAAGGTCAATAACAGCATATCGCTCTCGAAGACCTTGAGCTGACCATCGATACGAATGTCCACCTCAACATATAAATTTTCGCCTAAACTGCGGGCCCGGATGTAATTGATCCCTAACACCAGCGGAAAACCACGAATGATCTGGTAGACCGTTTCCAACTCGGCCACCTGAGGCGTGGCATCCATCAAGTTGTCGACCGCCTCTATAATCAAATCCATACCAATTTTTATAACCAGTACAGAAATAACAATTGCTGATATTGGGTCCGCAACCGGAAAATCGAGCACCGTGGCGAAAAAGATGCCGATGGTCACCCCAACTGAGGAGAAGGCATCTGAGCGATTATCCCAAGCGTTAGCAGTAATGGCCGGGCTATTATTCTCAGTAGCAACACACATTTGGTAACGAAACATCAGCTCGTTGCCGATCACCGAGACCACCGCTGCCAGCAGTGCTGTCGTGTTAGGCGCTTCGTAGGTACCTCGCCAAATGCTGAGCGCCGCATCAATGAGTAGGTAGACCGACCCCCCCGCTAGAATCAATCCGACGATACCCGATGAAATATGCTGGATTTTACCGTAACCATAGGCGTGCCGTTCGTTCACCGGTAGCCTAGAGATCCGCATACTGGCCAAGGTGACGAAACTAGCCAGCAGATCGGCCATCGAGTGTAAACTCTCGGCCACCAAGGCGGCACTGTTGGTCAGAATGGCCATCAACCCTTTGAAGGTCACCAAAAAGACGTTGAACCAAATGGAGTACCAAGTCACCACATCACGACATTCGGGACAATGGGGATATTTCATGGCTGCTCCGGTTCCGGTACGACAACATTAGCAGGCGGCGGCGTGATCGTAGGAGATTCCGACACAACCGGCTTAGCGATTGATGGCTTCGTCGACGGCGTTGGCGGCGTTGGCGCCACCGCCTTTTTATTGTGCTCCTCAGGAGACATGGTCTGCACTGGCAACAGGCGGATAAAGGTATCCGGACTAAGTTCCAGCAGACGATTATCGGGACCAATATCGGTGACAAAATAAGGGTAGCGCTTGAAACCGGTTATTTTCGCCATGAGCCACCAGGGAAAATTGGTGATCATGGTGTTGTACAATCTAACTTTTTCGTTGTACTCGTCACGGCGCTCAAAAATGAGGTTCTCTGATACCACCATCTTATCCATCAGTTGCTGATAGGTGGTGGCGGCCTTCAAATCGGGGTGCTGCTCAGCAACAGCCAGCAAACGTCCGGCAGCCGACAGCAGCGAGGCGCTATTGAGACTAGGACTGGGACTCGGACCAGTAGGACTACCACTCCCCTCCCCCTCTGCTGCCCCACCACCTCCTGCTGCGGTAGGCGGGGTATTGACCATGCCGGCGCGGGCATCTGCCGTATGACGAAAAATCTCCTGCTCCAGAGCGGCTTGATTCAGGGTTAGGTTGATCAGGTTTCTAAACAGATTGGACCGCCGCTGCAAGGCGTCGTTGATGTGCCCCATCGACGACAATACATGCTCCTCCGCAGTAGTGAAGCGGTTAAAATTCCACATCATCGTCGTCCCAAGAATCAGGATAGAACCGAAAGATGCGAGCAAAATCATGTATTTCGCTTTGATCGGGGGTAATTTAACCGGCTTGGCGGTGGTCTCCTCTTGGTAGATTTGCCGCATCAGCTGCTTCATACGTCGTATGCGCTCGCTGTTAGTCGCCTCCGATCCAAAATCCTCCATCTCTTCCAGGTCGTCTCGCTTGTCAGGCATCGTCCAAAAATCCTACCTTCAACTCTCCTGATAGCCCTCATTGAGCTCGGAGGTTTTCTTGAAGAACACCACGGCCTCATCCCGTTTACCCTGCTGATCCAGAATAAAGCCGATGGATTGATAAACCTTGGTCTCATCCGGCCTAATTTTCAATGCCTCTTGGAAGGCAGCAATCGCAGCGTCATACTCGCCCAGATGGTCTAAAGCCAAACCCAAACGATAGTGCAGATTGAAATTGGTCGGGGCCTTACGCACCGCTTGTTGCAGCAAAAGCACCGCTTTTTGATACTCTTTTACTTGAATATAAGCCATTCCTAAAATAGAAGCTACCCGAGAACTGGAGCCCTGTTCCCTGACCGCCATCTCCAGCATGGCAATCCCCTCCTTGGTGCGCTCCGTTTTGAGATAACAGTAGCCCAAATGGAACAAGGCCTGCTCATTGTCTGGAAGCCCCTGCACCACCCGCTCCAGCAACGGAATTGCCTGGCCATAGCGCGCCCGCTTGGTATGCTGAATGCCTCGCTCTAGATAAAACTGCGCCCGCAATCCATCATCCACGGAAAACAACGCATTGAAGCCATTGATGGAACTGGCCGCAATGCGCTGCACCACTCCCAAGCAGGCATACGAAAACAGTTTAACTTCATCGACAATACTAACTGGCATACGCGTTGTACTCATAACTTTTTCAATCTCTTCTTCCAATCTCACTGAGTAATCAGGTGGCAAGCCTGACAAGGGCCTCGGTCCTGGTGGGGACGCGGAGACCGAGCCGAAATAGGCGGAGGGGGCAAAACGATGCCATCGGGATCCGGAACGATGTGTCCGGTACTACCAATGGCATGACACTCCGTGCAGGGGCCGCGGTAGGGGTGCGGCATGCTCTCCCCTGGCAAAATCATCGGGGCCGTTTCAACCTGGGCAAACCCAAGATTGCTGCGAGAGGACAAGGTAAAGGAGCGCCACTGACCGCGACGGTATACCGTTAACAAAGCCGTTTTCTCCATCTGCAGCCGCTTAGACTCCCGCTTCAAATCCTCCAATGTGCCCACCGGCTGGTTGTTGACCGCCACCAACACATCCCCAGCCAACAGCCCAGAGGTCGCTGCATTCATGGTGACCTCATCAATCAACAATCCCGTCAGCGATAAAGGCAACTTCAATTTCTTCTTCAGCTCTAGCGTCAACGGCAAGGCTTCCAATCCCTGCCAATGCCCCTCAGCAATCCGTGCCTTTGGGTTGACATAAGCCTGCAACGGGCCTTTGGTCGGCGTCACGGCGCTCGCTACCACTGGTGTCATGGCGGGTGGTGTCATGGCGGGTGGCGTCATAGCGGACGACGTCGGGGCAGGCGTGGATGGCTTGCTTGCTAGTAGCGGTGGCCGGGACTGGGGAACTGCCACCGGCACAGCCGTCAATATTGGCTCGGAAAAAGGGGCCCCGATCACGACCATAATAACTGCGATGATCCCCGCAGCAACAATGTTGACGCCGTCGAGTTTCATGTCCAGAACATCCTGATGGCAATAACAAACATCATCACGGCATAGATCCAGCGCAGGGTATTGAGGGGCACCACCGAGGTAAACCAAGCCCCCGCCAAACCGCCCAGAAATGCCCCAGGGGTGAGGATGATCGCCATAACGATGGGGGTGTGCAACTCAAACGAGCCGGTCTGAGCTCCATGAAACAGCGCCACCGCTGAACCGACCAACGAAGAGAAGAATACCAAGGTGGCACTGTTGGCGATGGCATTACGCATCGGCATCCGAGCGATATAGCGCTGCAAGGGCACCTCAATCACACCGCCGGTGATCCCCAAGATGCCACTGATAATCCCCATAGGCAACCCCAGCAAACCATGCCGCACGATGGTCTGCTGTCCACCTTGGCCCACAGACGCTGTCTTTTTGACCTCGTCTTCATCGGCCCAACTGCCAAAATAACGCTGCAACCAAGCCAACAGCCCCCGCTCACGACCACGAGACGTTGATTCTTCCTCTTCGTCCAACAGCTCCGCCGCTACTCGCTGGCGGGCCCGAGAATCGGAGATCTCCACCAACATTTTAATACCCAACATCAAAGCAAACAGCCCCAACAACCACTGAATGGCTGTTTTGCTCATGACGTTACCAATAAAATAACCCAACACCATACCAGACATAGCCCAAGGGATCAGCGGTTTACACAGGTCGAATCGCAACAGACCTTCCCGTTGGTAACGCAGTGCCGCAGCCCCATACATAAAGATGTTGGTGATATAGGCCACCGGACGCACCAATAACAGACCATAGCCAAAAAACCACATCAGGCCCGTTACCTTAATGATGCCCCCTCCCATGGTCATCATGCCACCACTGACACCAGAGACAAAACCCAGCAACAACAGCCCGATAAAACTCCCCAGTGAATAACCAAAAATCTGTATCGTCGGCGCATGAGAGGGATCGTTGACCGGAACCACCGCCGGGACAGGATCTGCCGTCGGAGTCGCCGCTACATGCTTGCCCAGCCCTGCCAACAAAAAGCCCTGCACCTGCTGCCACCAGCGATCGGCAGGACGAGGAGCCCGGCCGCTCCCCTCGGCAACAGCAGCCTGCGCCGCCACTGGTTGGGCCACGGCGGTGGCCAATTTATTGGCGTTGGGCGTCTGCGGTGCCTGAGCAAAATTAATCAATTCCTGAAAATGGGTCACCAGCAAATGAGCCGGAATGGCATAACCGATAATGCGCCCAGACTGAGCGTCTTGGAGCGCCAAGTTGATCCCCACCAAGCGCTCCTGGTCGTTGATGAGAGGGCCGCCGCTCTGCGCCCAGTTAAAGACCGCATCGGTACGTATCAGGTGGGTTAGGCGCAGATCGCGAACCACCACCGGCTGCGTTAAATCAACACTGGCAATACTCCCTAATCGCTGGATGGCGTCTGTCCCGAGCGGATCCCCCCAGGCCTTTACCGGATCACCAATACGCAATGCCGCCTTAGGATCAATGGCCAAATAGGGGAAGGCATCCTGAGAAACGAGCTTGAGTAAGGCCAAATCATGCTCAGCAATCACCTTGACCATCTTGGCGGGATATTGCCGTGGCCCCAAGGGGGTCTGCACCCGCACCTGGATTTCGGCCAAATCTTGGATCAGATGCATAGCCGTGACGACATACCCCTTCGGGTTGACCACGACACCCGAACCGGCTGTCACGTAGGTCGACACCCCCCCAGCCGGAGCTTTGGTCAATCCAGCAATGTTGACCAGGGCGGCACGAATTGGCTCAACTGCCTGCTCGCCGCCGCCCTCTACCACCGACGGCTGCCCAACAGGCGGCGCATTAAAAAGAGACTTAAACGCTACCCCAATCGCTTCGACCGGACCGACTTTGGCCGCCTCACTTGTGGCGGCATTTAGGCCCAACATACTGGCATGATCGCGCACCAAATGCCAGCCCCAAGCCAAGGTACCGAGGAAAAGCAGCACCAACAAAGCCGCTGGTAATTTCCAGGCCTGACGGCAAAACGGCGCTACATAGGAGGATTTTTTGAACTGCGACATATCAGGCCCCGATCAACACAATGTAGACCGTCGACAGGGATAGGAAACCCACCGCCATAGGGACTCCCCACTGCAAGTAACGCTGAAAATCGAGCGTCGATTGACTGGCCACAATCGGGCCCGCCGTGGCACCCGATAGCGTCGCCGAAGAGCCGGCCAACACCCCAAGGGAAAGCGCCCACCAGACGTTGCTACTGGAAAAATCCCGACTCATCGCCTCGGCCACTGGAATGAGAAATGCGGTAGCCGGACCAGCATTGAGAAAAGGGGTCACCACACCAGCGGTCCACATCAGAACCAGCAGCGACAAAGTGGCATAGCCTCCTCCCAATACCAACATCAGCTGATGCAACTGCTCCAGTACCCCCGCCGCCTGTAATCCGCCCACCATGACAAACAAACCGAAAAAAAATAGAATATCGCCGCCACTGATCGCCTTAAACAGTTCCCGCGCCGGAATATGCCCCAATCCCAGCACCACCAATCCAGCAACAAAAGCCACCGTAGCCGGACGCACACCGATAACCTCAGCCAAGAGGAAACCAACCAACGTCAGTATCAGAATCGTCATCCCAATTCTCAACCGTCGCGGGTCAACAATGACCATCTTCCCCGCCTGCTGTTGAAAAAAAAGAGCCACTGCCTGCTGATCACGACCAACACTGCCGCTGATGAATGCCATCTGTCTGCGAAAAAAAAGCAGCAACACCGCCAACAACAACAGACAAGGGACCATCATGCCACCAATAAAATCACCAAAATGAAGGTTGGCTGCGGCGCCGATAATCATGTTGGGAAAATCCCCAACTAGAGTTGAAGCCCCCCCCAGATTAGAGGCGATCAACTCAGCAGCGACAATCGGTGCTGCATCTATCTCCAACAGCTGACAGCAGGCCACTGTCAGTGGCAATAGGATCAACATGGCCCCCAAATTATTCACCACCAAGGAGACTGTATAGGTCACCAACACAAACAATACCATGGTCAATACCGGATTGCCGCGAGAAAACCATGCCGTCCTGAACGCCAGATAGCGGAAGAATCCTGATCGGGATAGCAGATCGGCAATCAGTGACATCCCAAAAATCAGTGCCAGGGTATCAAAATAGATTGATCCAATCGCCTCTCTGATTGGGTAAAAACCCATCAGCCAACCCAATACCAAAAAGGCTCCCGCCCCACCCAGCATCGCCTGCTGCCGGTCGACACGGCCTTGCTGCACCAGCAGAAACACCACCCCAAATAAAGCCAACGTCAAGACCGACGCTGATGTCATGATGCGACACCCCCAACCGGCTTATCGGAACCAGCCTGCTCGTCCGCAGCACGTACCGACTGCTGCTCTAGGTGATCACGAAATTGGGCCACTTCTTGTTGCATCTGTTGCAACTCGGGCAGAGAACCCGAGGCGGACTTAAAATGGGCCCCCACATTGCCGATGTGCGGCACAAACTCAATCAGTTGTTCCTCGACCCAGACACCAATCTCCTTGGCTTGCTGGATCGAGAGGTCCGGATCGACACCAATGACCAGATCGACCCATATCTCCTGACCGACCTGGCGGGTGCGGATCTCCTCCACCGTTTTGACACCGGATACCGTCGAAGCCAAACGCCTGATCTTTTCCACCACCTCTTGTGGTGCAGCGGCATCCATCAGCCCATGGATGGAGTCCCAAACGATCTCCCCCCCGAGGTAGACCAAGTGCAGACATTCAGAGATAGCCACCACCGTGTCCAACCACGGCATGCCCAAATAGTGGGAACCGATGATGCCACAGGCGACGGCAAACGCTGACGAGCCATCGGAGGACTGATGCTGTGACAGCACCTTTACCATTGGGCTGTTCACCTGAAAAGCGACGCAACGGGTATAGTAGGTCAGAAAGACACTGACCCCCAAAACAAAGACAGCGGTCCACAAAGCGATCAAGTGCGGCGGCTTGTGTGCTCCTTCTATCAACAGGCTAGCGGCGAAATAGAGAAATATGCCGGTCAAGGTGATCATGGTCAGACCGACAATTAAGGAAAAAATAAACTCAGCCTTACCGTGCCCAAACTGGTGCTCTTCGTCGATAGGCTGTTTGGATAGGCGCAACCCCAATAGAATCAGGGCCGACGTCACCACATCCTTCAAGGAGTACATCGACTCAATAACCAGCGCGTGCGAACCAGATATCAGACCAACAAACACTTTCAGAATGGAAAGCGCCACATTGGTGATTAATCCGATCCAACCGACCGACTTAAAGCAGACAATACATTGGGGGTAACTCATAACCAGGCGCTCTCTCGTTTCAATTCACAGTCAAGGCCACAGACAGCACTAATCTTCACCTCTGAATTGATTGCGCCCCAACTTCCTCACCAAACGACCAAATGTCGCTGCGGCCATACCACCCACAAACGCCCCAGCAATAATCAGAATCAGTGGCATGGCTACCGGAGGACCAAAAACAAAGCGAATCTGCGTATCATTGGCATTTTGAGACGCAAAAATCAGCAACAGAACAGCGAACAACAAGGAGAATGTCGCTCTCATGATGCTTCATCTCCTTGCGTCCGCAGCCGTCGCAGCCCCACGTTCATACCGGATACCCAGCCAAAAGCGCTAGATGGACTCCGCCCAATTACCAATGAACGGTAATTTCCAGGCCCGCCCCAGCAAAACGGCCACCAGACCGATCACTGATAAGGCAAAGCACAACATACCGGACACCCCAAAGAAGAGACGCCCCAATCCCGGAATAACCAAGCTGTAGATGGCGATCACTTCCCATATCCAGAGCACCACCCCCTGGCGTGCGTGAAACCGCACGTAAGGATCGTCCCGCCCCATCAGTAAGGGGACCAACGACAAAATACCCAGGTAGCTCATGCCTGCCAACCACTTGGAAGCAACGCCAGGGGCCATGTATAACGTCCGCGCCTGTTCCATCTTACTCTCTCCGTGTGGACACCAATTGATAAGTTACTTAGCCGCCTTGTTTGATACCTGGCCGACCTGCTCCCAATACTTCGGTGGCAGCTCCATAGCCAACTTCAAGGCCCCCAAACCACCACAGAAATCCGGATCTGGTACCTGCCGCACTTGAACGGGGCCATATTCCTTCATGCCTTCCATGATCAGGGCCTCAACCCCCCGGATGCGTGAACCACCCCCCGTCAGGAAGATATTGGTCAGGGCTTCCTCTTGGTCCTCGGGATCGAACACCATAATCAGGCTTTGTAACTGCTCGACAATTTCGGTGACGATGGTCTCGCAAGCGGTCTTGACTTCACGGGTTAGATTGTACGAGCCAGGCTTACCCGCCACCCGCAACGTTACGACAATATCTTCCTTGGACTCACCAACAAAAGCGTATTGTTCTTTGATCTTACGCGCTAAATTGTTGGTCATTTGCACGGCAGGATAATTTTCCCGAATCAGATTTTCCAGCACCAAATCAATATAATTGCCGGCTTTGAAAGAAGTTACCTGCTCATCTACCCCCGGGATGGTCCCCTTCATGGCACAGATGTCGGTGGTCCCGGCACCGATATCAATGATGATCGAGTTGTTTAATTGGTCGATGGCATAAGCCGCCATAAACGGCTCTGACACCACCATCGATAGATCAAGCACCTCCTGAGTGATTTTCAGCAGCTGGTTCTTGTTGAACATGGAGGCCCGGGCCGGCACCCCCAGCACCCCATAAACTTGATCGCCAGGCTGCGGATTGGCGAGACTGATTGCATGTTCAATCAATAGTTTAGCAGCCTCAGCGGCCTGATCGTTGGCCTCTTTTAAGACACCATCCTCCAGAGGATAATGGATATCCAGATAAGATTGCCTCTTCAGGGCCTCCTCACCAATCATATGGGCATGGTGCATCAGCTTGACACCGATGATATCCTTCGGGTAGCCCACTACCGAACGCACGGACGCCCGAGCACCACGGTTAGACAGAATCATCGTTCTGGAGGTACCTAAATCGATGCCGAGCAGCAGAGGGCCTCCCTGGTTTCCACTCTTATTCATAAAGATTTCCTTCCCATATCAACGTTTAGAGATGACGGAGTGGGGACTCCCCTCTACCCCGGTTACAGACTTCTTTCCCCTCAACCCCCCGACCCCCTCTCCCACAAGGGGAGAGGGGGAGCATGAAGAGGCTTCTTTACCCTCTCCCCTTGTGTGGAGAGGGCAGGGTGAGGGGTACGCAAAGACACTCACTCATCGTCATATCCATCGTCTGCAGCAGCCGGTTTGGCTGGCTTGCGAGCGGGCTTCAAGGCCCCCAACACCGAACCGACAGCCGAGACCACCGGCGCGGTCACCACCCCAACCGTGCCAACAACAATATTGCTGCCACCTTTGACGATATCGCCGACGCCAGTGACCACGCCCAGAACACCTGACGTCATCCGATTGGCCATCCGCACAGTGCTGCTGGCTGCTGCTATCGGCTTGGAACCAAAATCTTCCTCGTAATCATCGGCTATAGGAGCAACCGGTGCGCTCGCCCCCCCGGCTCTCTTCTTCAATGACCGAGTGATCTGCACCACCCCGCCTACCATATCTCCCAAGGCGTTAAAGATACCCGTTCCGAGCGACTCGACCGGAATTTCCATACCACCGTCTGCGGTGACCCGACGATGCACCACTGGACGACGACGCTTCACCGTACGCATTACAGCGGGCTTGCTCGGCTGGGCCCCCGGTTGCGATGGCGCGATGGGATCCATACGCAATCCCTCTGGCAGTGGATCGGCTCCCTTCAATTGCTGTAGGTAGGCCTCATTGAGTTTAGCCTGTGCCGCCGACCGAATTGGCTCCTGTTTATTGCGTTGCGACAACGGCACCACCCGCACTGGCGGCGGCACCAATACACCCTCTGGAACAGCCTCAGCACTCTCTGCGACGGCAGCCGGCTTCTCAGCCTCCTCCTGACCAGAGGCAGGCGCACCCCCCTTCAGCTTATCGTTGATCTGCTGTTGCAGCACCGCATCCAATTTTTCAGCATCGCTGGATTCCGCAGCCGGAGCCGCTGGCGCCGCCGTCACCTCCGTAGG
>JADGCM010000123.1 GCA_015228995.1 Magnetococcales bacterium | reverse complement strand
AGCCGAACGTCTCGGGGCGCCGCTGGAGAGGGTCCGCGACCACTTCCGTTTGCCGCTGCGGCATCTACCCCCGCCGCTGCGCGAGCGTTTAGCGGCTGTTGATCTGGCGGCTGACAGCCTCCGCATCACCTTTACCCATCCGGCCCCATCTGGTGTGAGCCACATCCACCGCACCCATCCGCTGGTGACGACGCTGGCCGAATATGTGGCCGAACGGGCCCTAGAACAAGAGGAACCGGAATTAGCTGCCCGTTGTGGGGCCCTGTTTACCAGTGGCGTTACCATTCGCACCACCCTGTTGTTGCTGCGCTTGCGCAGCCAATTGATCTTCGAACGACGAGAGGGAAATCAGCTCATCCACACCAAAACCTTATTGGCAGAGGAGTGTCTCGGGGTCGCCGTCGCCGGGACGGACCGCCCTCGGGTCTTGCCAGAACAGGACGCCCTGGCATTGATGCAGTTGCCACCGTTACGCAACATGGATCTGGCCCAGCAGACGCAGATGGTCGAAATGGCCAAGCAGGGCATCGAGAAATTGCAGCTGGATTTAAGTCGCATCGCTCGGTTACGTGCCGACGAATTATTAGCCGACCACCGTCGACTGCGTGACGCCAGCGAGGCCAAGGGCAGCTATGCCGTCAAAGCCTGCCTGCCACCGGATATCATCGGTATTTATGTCCTGGCCCCGGCCATAGCCTTTTGAAGAGGAGGTATTTCATAATGACCCTAGCCGAAAAAATCTATCAGCGTGTTCAGCACTTGCCTGCAGATAAAGCAGCAGAGGTTCTTGACTTTATAGGTTATCTCGAAACAACAACACAACACCGGTTGCCTAATGCCGGTGAACATCGACCAGTCTCGGAGTGGTTAAAGCCTATTCATATCAGTGGCTGGAAGGATGACATCGATTTAAGCCGGGAGGCGATGTAGGATGACAATGGACGCTGATTCCCTGTTTATCGATACGAATATCCTTTAACACCAAGTCATGAGTAGTTAAACTTTACTGTATTCAAACGGATTGATGATCTTGACACCGCTGCGAGCCATATCAACAACATTGCGTGTAACCAGTACTAGATCATGGGCCAGTGCTGTGGCAGCCAGCAAACTATCGATAACTGGCAACGGGTCTGGAACGCCAAGACGGCCCCAATAATCAGCAATCTGCGGGGTAATGGGCAATATCCGATCCGACATAGTCATCATGACCTCATGAAGCCAGTTTTCAAGCAACACAGTTTTAGTTGAATCGCGCCGTCGCAATCGCTCAATGCCATTGCGTATTTCGCCCAATACCAATACCGAAAGGAAGATATCAGCCTCACTTGTCTGATCAAGCCAGTGTCGCACATTGATATCTGCCCTTGATCCCTTACGTAATTCTGAAAGGATATTGGTGTCGATCAGGAACCCCATGCCACATCCTCACGCCCGACATCTTGTTGGCGAGCAAAATCGGCATCTTCCACCACGTCCGGCATGGACGATAGTAGGGCTTTGATGTTTCGTGAAACAGCTTGTTTTTCAACTGGTGCAGAAGAGGAGTCGATCTGATAAATGACGGCAATACGCACACGGCCAGCAGGTACTTCTGCCGGTAAATCAATTTCTAGATGACGATTCAGTGGTACATAAGCATTCATTTCATAATAGGCATGAAGAGCATGGAACTGTTGGACGTTAGGGATAACCGGCTCTATAGACTGCATGGACGCGTCCTCCTGGTAAGTTTATTCTGTCTGGAAACTAACGCGCAAAGAGCGTACGATGACTGGAGGCGATGTAAGATGACCGTGGCTAACTCACTGCAACATGGGGAGTGCGTGGCTTTCTTTCAAAGACAGGAGGCACAGCCTTGCTGACGATGGGTTTACCATCATGGTACAAGGTCCCTTCTGCGAAAAGCTCAGCAGGTAACTCGGGGATTTCCTCGTACTCCTCTTGGGTAATGACGTGGTCATCAACCTGCTTCAAATTGCTCTTCAAACCATCGGACTTCGCGTTCATTAGTTACCACCCGTTTGGCAGGGTCATACTCAAGTTTCATGGGGAGATTGTACGCATTATTTATTCTGTTGACAAGATAACTATCGGAGCATCTGAATCCCATGAAACCACTCCAAGACCATAGTTTCACCGCCATCAGGGTAGCAGGCCATATCCTGCCGCCAGAGTTCCTGCAACAGGTGGCGGCGATGCAGGCTCCCCATCAGAGCCATGCCGACTATGGCCTGTCGCGATCGTTCAACCTGCGTGATGAGATCGGCCGTTATTGGCGCATCAGCCTGGATTTATGGTCCGATTATAGCGCCCGTCGCGACATCCGCACCATCGATGCGGCCCAGGTCGGGGTGCAGGGGTGGTTACTGCCGTTACTGATTCAGGTATTGGGCTACCGCGACGTACAGCCTGCTCCGGCCGCTCAGCTGGGGGAACGTCAGTTTCCTATTTCTCACCGCGCTTGCAGCGGCACCTTACCGTTGTTGCTCACCACACGCGCCTTCGATCTGGATAAAAGCGAGCTTGTTTTTGGCGACGCCGGCCGTAAGCGGCCACCCCATGCCTTGCTGCAGGAATATCTCAACGCCGATCCCTCCTGCTTGTGGGGAGTGGTGGCCAATGGCGAGAGTTTACGCCTCTTGCGCCATAATCCCAGTTTGACCCAAACAGCCTACGTCGAGATCGACCTAGAGCGGCTGTTCCAGGAACAGCTTTACCCCGATTTTGCCGCCTTTTGGTTGTTGTGTCACGACAGTCGCCTACGGCCGCGCAGCGATAAAGTCACCGATTGCATCCTCGAACTGTGGCGCCAACAGGCGCAGCAGACCGGCGAACGGGCTCTGGCCAATCTGCGCCAGGGGGTCACCGTGGCTCTGCGTCAGTTGGGGTGTGGCTTTCTGCGCCACCGAGGCAACCAGTCGTTGCGCCAATCGTTGGCCAATGGCGAGCTAAAAGAGGGTGATTTCTTCCAGCAACTGCTCCGTCTGGTCTATCGGTTATTGTTTCTGTTTAAGGCCGAAGAGCGCCATCTGCTCCATCCGCCGGCAGCCGATCCAGCGGCGGTACAGCTCTACCAAGAAGGCTATGCCCTGGCCCGCATGCGCGATAAAGCACTCAAAAGGCGCTTTTATGACCGCCACGACGATCTCTGGCAAGGGGTTGGCATCACCTTTCGCTGTTTGGCCAGCGGTGCCGAAGCGCTAGCATTACCAGCCCTTGGCGGTCTATTCGATGGCGATCGGTGCCCGCAGTTGGATGCCGCGCAGATCGACAACAGCCACCTCTTAACCGCCATTCGAGCCCTCAGTTTCTTCCAATCTGGTGCCACTCTCGCCCGTATTAACTACCGCGATATGGGCACCGAGGAGCTCGGCTCGGTCTACGAGAGCCTGTTGGAATTGCAACCACGCATTGATGTCCACACCACCCCCTGGCAGTTTGGTTTTGTCGGTGACCTGCAAGAAGAGAAAAGCGGCCCCGGCTCACAACGTAAGCTCACTGGCAGCTATTACACCCCGCCCAGTCTGGTCAATGAGTTGATCCAATCGGCCCTGGTGCCCGTGCTCGAACGCACGGTAGGCGCCAACCCTGATGATGCCGTAGCAGCGATTTTACGTCTCAAAATTTGCGACCCCGCTTGTGGCAGTGGCCATTTTCTGTTGGCAGCGGCGCGCCGTTTAGCGGCCGAGGTGGCGCGACTGCATGCTGGTTTTGATAGCCCAAGTGCGTCACAACGGCAACACGCCCTGCGTGAGGTGGTGCGCCACTGTATCTACGGCGTTGATAAAAACCCGCTCGCGGTCGAGTTATGCCAAACCGCGTTATGGATTGAAGCGCTAGAACCCGGCAAGCCGCTGACTTTTCTTGATCATCGCATCAAATGCGGCGACTCGTTGGTCGGAGCCACCCCGGCCGCCCTGGCCGCCGGTATCAGCGACGCTGCCTTTGAACCGCTCAGCGGCGACGACCGCAAGGTGTGTGCAGCGATGAAAAAGCGCAATCGTCTGCAACGCGACGCCAAGGCGGGTTCGCTCTTTCGTGATGATGAGATGCTCCAACAGCCTGGCGACCTGGCCGCCGCCATGCTCACTCTGAACGCCATGCCAGCCAATACCTTGAGCGAGGAGAGCGAAAAAAAGCGCCGTTATGCCCAGTACCTACAATCCAGTGACTATCTCGCAAGCCAGTTTGTGGCCGACACTTGGTGTGCTGCCTTTATGATCCAGAAGAGCGACTCATCGGCCGCCGCCATCACCGAAGATGCCTTTCAACGCCTCCGCCGCCAGGCGCACGACGTGCCCCAGTCTCTCAAACAAGAGATCCAGCGTTTGGCGCAGCAATACCGCTTTTTTCATTGGCATCTGGAATTTCCGGAGGTCTTTCAGCCCCCCGCCGCAGGCAAGCCGGTTGATCATGAGATCATGGGCTGGCGTGGTGGCTTTGATGTGTTGCTGGGCAACCCACCGTGGGAGCGCATCAAGCTACAAGAGCAAGAGTTCTTCGCCGCCCGTAGCCAACCAATCGCCACCGCTGCCAATGCTGCCGCCCGTAGCCAGTTGATTCAAGCCCTGCATCGTCCCGATGCCGACTTGGCTGACCGGACTCTGTTTCAGGCGTACGAACAAGAAAAACGCCAAGCGGAAGCCACCAGCCAGTTTTGTCGCACCAGCGGCCGCTTTCCGTTGACCGGCTGTGGCGATGTCAATACCTATGCGCTATTTGCCGAGCTCTTTCTGCATCTACACGCAACTGACGGCCGGGCCGGCTTCATCGTCCCCACCGGTATTGCTACCGACGATTCGACCAAACGCTATTTTGAGGCCATTGCCTTGGGGCAACGGCTGGTGAGTCTGCTTGATTTTGAGAACAAAGAGGCCATCTTTGCTGGGGTTCATCGCAGCTTCAAATTCGCCTTGCTAACTCTGGGCCAGGGTGTTACGGCAACCCGCTTCACCTTCTTTGCCACCCGTGCCGAACATCTATTGGAGCCAGAACGGCAGTTCAGCCTCACCGCAGCGGAGATCCAGCTTATCAACCCCAATACCCGCACCTGTCCGGTATTTCGCAGCCAGATGGATGCCGAGCTGACCAAAAAAATCTACCGCCAGGTACCGGTATTGATCCGGGAGAGTGGGTTTCCACTTAAAGCGGGG
>JADGCM010000122.1 GCA_015228995.1 Magnetococcales bacterium | reverse complement strand
AAGTAAAAATTGGTGAAGTAATAGGAGCAATGCACCAACGCTTCGGTACGATAAACAGCATGCTCCGGCACCACAGCATGGTGGGTAACAAACTTGAACATCTCAAAGGCCTCTTGCTTTTTGAACAACTTGGTCTCTTTGAAATGAAAGATAGAGGCTACCACCTGCTCATTGAGGTCGTCCCAGATATCGATCGGCGAATAGCAGCCCACCACTCGGGGGTTGCTCTCCATAAACTGAACGATAGCCAGCACGCTCTCTTGGATGAAATGGTCATCATCTGCTAGATAGAGGGTGTAGCGACCGCGTACGTTGCGGAACAACGACATCTGACAACGATATTGGCCAATGTTGCTCGCATAACGCAGTGGCCGCAACATAGGCAGTTCGGCCTGCATGGCCTTAATCACGCGCCAAGTGTGATCCTTAGAGCCGTTATCCGCCACCACCAACTCCACCGAGATGGGCCACTGGTTGAGAAACTTCAGCCGGCTGAGGGTATCGCGCAGCAGGTCGGCACGATTATAGGCCGTCATACAGATACTCAGAATGATCGGGTTGGCATCGTTCATGACTGGGGATGCTCCTCTGCGGCAGCGGCTGTTGCCGCCTGGTTTTGTTGGACGTGGATCTGGCGCACCAGCTGTAGAAACCGCACAGCACACCCCTCGGGACTGTAATAGGTCAGTGCCAATTGCCGACCGGCATCGGCAATCTCACCCCAACGACTGCGTTCGTCCATGAGATGCTCCACCGTCTGCTTCGGATTGGACATATCAATCGGGATGTAATGTTGCCAGGCTACCGGCATCACCGGTAATAGAAAACCATATTTTTCAAAATCAAGGTGGAAGGTTAAACAACCTGCGGCCAATGACTCCCACAGCCGGAAACTATCCCAGCGCAAGATGACCGGATCTTGGGTAAAGGTGTAATGAACAAAGATGCTATTCAGTTGTTGGCCAAAGGTGTCGCCGCTACGGCCAATCAGCAAGTCGCTAAAGAAATGGCCGCCATAGGCCAAACAACCCATGCTGTCGTTTAATTTATCAAAATAATTTTGGTAACGCCCGTCGTGCTCACCCTCATTGACACCATTGTTATAGGCCACTGGGTTTTGTTCTTGTTCGGAGAGCTTCCGATCAACGGGTAACCGCTGTTCTAACCAGGGGACAAAATTGAGATCCAGGGCGTGCCGCACCCCTTGCATAAACGAGGGACGAAAGTTGCGCAAAATGACCTGCTGCCGCTGTTCAAACGGCTTAGGATGCGTCAACGCCTGTAAGGTCTGTTCTGACAACCCAAAAGCCCAAGGCAAACGCCAGCCAGCAATTTTCATAAAACGATTTTCATGGGTCATAAGCGCCGGGATGGACGGTGGCGTAATAAAGGCCTGAATATTGTCCGACATACTGATGATGAATTTAATCCTGGCCTGATAACAGACAATACTATTCATGTAGGCCGGGCTGTAAGTGTGGTTGCCAATCTCGAATACGTAAACAAAATTATCTGTTTCGTAAATGGAACGGGTGATAAACAGCGGGTGGACAGCATTGGAATAGACCGCAATACCAAATTGACGTAACCCCTGGGCAATGCTCCTGGTCGCCAGGGAAAAAGGGGATACTTTACCATCATGAAAATAAAAATAAACGCCATTGGCGATAACGGCTAATTGATCGGACATGATCCTACTACTGCTCCTGAACTTATGAACTTAAAAATTTGGCCACTGCTGATCACGATCGGCAATCACACGCACCTCATCTGGCCAAGTAATCGCGAAAGTTGGGTCGTTCCACCGCACCCCACGGGCGCATTCTGGATGGTACGCTTCTGATATTTGGTAATAGAGCTCCGATCCATCCGCTAGCGTCAAGAAACCGTGCGCCATACCGGCAGGAACGTAGATCTGCAACCCATTATCAGCCGTCAGGGCAACCCCCGTCCATTGCCTGAAGGTAGGCGAATCGGGCCGCAGATCAATGATCACATCGTAAACGGCGCCACGGCTACAGCGGACTATTTTGACCTCTGGGTAGGGATCGACCTGGTAGTGCATACCACGCAACGTACCACGCTGGTGGTTAAAAGAGACACTGCACTGGTTGACGGTCGTCACCAAGTTTTGCGACGCCAGTTCAGTCTGGCAGAAGGTGCGACTAAAAAAACCACGCGCATCATGAAACGGCGTCGGCTCAATCAACCAAGCCCCCACCAAGGGCAACGGAGAGAACTTCATGGCACAAAGGTGACGGTTGGAACGGGAATGATGAACTGCCCCCCCCACTGACGAATAAACGCCAACTGCGACACAATCTCCTCCTGCAGGTTCCACGGCAATAGCAGCACAAAATCGGGCTGGGTGACAGCAATCCGCTCCGGTGCTACGATAGCAATATGTGATCCAGGTAGGAATAGCCCCTGCTTATGTGGACTACGATCCACCGTGTAATCAATCAAATCACTGCCAATGCCACAGTAGTTCAGCAGGGTGTTACCCTTGGCCGGTGCCCCATAACCAACAATACGGCGACCAGATGCTTTAATGTCGATCAGGGTGCGCAGCAGCTGATGCTTGCTCCGAATCACCCGCTGACCAAATTGCTGATAAGCGCTTAGCTCGGTCAAAGCGGCGTCATGTTCCTGTTGTAACAAAAGAGTGGTGCGCTCCGTGACGGCATAGACGGGCGATCGTTCGACTTGGCTGGTATGACAGGCATAAATGCGCAACGATCCCCCATGGGTCGGTATCTGCTCGACATCGAAGAGGGTCAGGCCATGGTGGGCAAAAATCCGCCGTACCGTCGTAAAAGAAAAATAGGAGAAGTGCTCATGGTAAATGGTATCAAATTGATTGTGCTGCATCAGCTGGAGCAGATGGGGAAATTCCATCACCAACACCCCAGTGGCTTTGAGCAACAGGCGCATGCCCGCAATAAAATCGTTGAGGTCCGGTACGTGGGCCAATACATTGTTGCCGATCAGAAGATCGGCCTGTCGTCCCTGCTGCACCAGCTCCCGTGCCAATTGACTACCGAAAAAACGGGTCAGGCTAGGAATCCCTCGTTGCTCCGCTACTAAGGCAACGTTAGCCGCTGGTTCGATGCCCAACACCGGCACCGCCGCCGCGACAAAATTACGCAACAGATAGCCATCGTTGCTGGCAATCTCCACCACCAGATGGTTAGCGTTGATCTGAAAGCGCTCGGTCAGCGACTGGCACAGACGGCGGGCATGCTCTAACCAGCTATCGGAGTAAGAGGAGAAATAGGCGTAATCGCTGAAGATGTGTTCCGGCGTCTCCAGAGGCGGCAGTTGCACCAACCAACACTCGGTGCATACGTAACAGCAGAGCGGCAGAAACAGTTCTGGCTGACGCACTTGCTCAGCAGATAAGTAATTATTCGCGAGCGGCGTCGCCCCCAAATCGACCAATGTCTCCTGCAAGGGGGCGTGACAGAAACGGCAAACAAGTGGCGTGGTCATGGCCACACCTTCCAGGGCGCCTGACCCGATTGCCACAGCCCCTCTAAATGCTGCTTGTCTCGCAAGGTGTCCATCGAATACCAAAAACCGCTGTACTGGTAGGCCGACAATTGATCCGCCGCCACCAACCGTTCTAAAGGTTGCTTCTCCCAACTGATGGCATCGCCATCGATATAATCCAATACGGCCGGCGAAAGCACAAAAAAACCACCATTTACCCAGGTTTTATGCAGGCTCGGTTTCTCCAAAAAGCTAGCCACTCGTTGCCCATCCACGTTGACGACCCCGTAACGACTCGGGGGCTGGATGGTGGTCATGGTGGCCAACCGCCCCTGTTGGCGATGAAAGGCGATCAGTTCGGTGATGTTAATAGCCGAGACGCCATCCCCGTAGGTAAAACAGAATTCATCGTTGATGTAGGGTTGAACCCGCTTGAGTCGTCCACCGGTCAAGGTATCGGCCCCGGTTTCAACCAGTGTCACCCGCCACGGCTCAGCGCTATTTTGATGCACTTCCATGGTATTGTTGGCCATATCGATGGTGACATCGGACTGATGCAGGTAATAATTAGCAAAAAACTCTTTGATGATATAACTGCGGTAACCACAGCAGATAACAAAGTCGTGGATGCCATAAGCAGCGTAAATTTTCATGATATGCCACAAAATCGGCCTGCCGCCGATCTCAATCATTGGCTTCGGACGCAATTGTGACTCTTCGCTAATACGCGTCCCCAACCCCCCAGCCAGAATAACCGCCTTCATCGTCATGACCCACACCCCTACCTGACCTGAACAAACTCGCCCCGAGCTGGTCGGGATTATAAACGATCTCGATCAGGGACGCACCCCCTTTATTGCTCTCATCGCAACCGTTGCAGTTCGACCAGTTTATGGAACAGGCCGCCCTCTTGGTGCAGGCTATCAAAGGTGCCCTCGGCAACAATTTGTCCGCCATCGACCACATAAATCCAGTCACTATGACGGATGGTGGCCAAACGGTGGGCAATAACCACAATGGTGCGCTGGCCCCGTTCTTGGGCAATAGCAGCCGTGATGCGCTGCTCAGTCTGGCTATCCAAGGCGCTGGTGGCCTCATCAAAAATCAGTAGCCTAGTATCGCGCAGCAATTCACGGGCAATGCTGACCCGCTGCCGTTCACCCCCGGAGAGCAAGCCGCCACTCTCGCCAACACCTGGGCCAACACCTGGGTCCGATGTAGCCAGATGTTGGGCTTCCAACTGCGCCAAGCCAACTTGATCCACCACCGTGCGATAGCGCTGCGGATCAATCTGTTCTGACCAAAAGGTGATGTTATTACGAATGGAATCGCTGAATACCGCCGGTTGTTGCGGAATAAAGCCAATTTGTTGTTGCAACTGACTCATATCAAGCTCTGTATAAGGACAGCCCGATAAAGAGACTGTGCCTTGATCAGGTGGCAACAGCCCAATCATGAGATCGACCAGGGTTGATTTCCCACAGCCAGAGGGGCCCACAATCGCGGTAACCTGCCCAGCACGAATGCGCATATTGATGTTACGCAGGGCAAACGGCGCCTCTGCGGCAGCGCTGCCATAGCTGAATGAGACCTGGTTTAGTTCCAGATCCCCCGACCAATCTGGTTGACGCTGGCCAACGGTAGCCACTTCCTGCTGGGTGAGCAGCTCCTGTTGCACCCGACGATAGACCTCCAGATG
>JADGCM010000121.1 GCA_015228995.1 Magnetococcales bacterium | reverse complement strand
AGGGCAAGGCGGTGCGTCATCTCTCGTCATTCTAATTTGTTACGGATAAGTGGGTACCGGATGCAAAAGTCATTCTATACCATGAAACAGGGGCTCTGACGACTGTTGGCAACTGGATTGTGGCGGTGTAACATAGCGACGGTAGTGTGCTACCGACAGCACATGGGGATGCCGGCGCAAGGACTCAAAAGTATGATCACCCATCTCAGACTTAAAAATTTTACCGCATTCGGTGATTTGAAGATCGATTTTTCGCCCAGGGTGAACATCCTCATTGGCGAGAATGGTACAGGCAAAACACATATCCTGAAAGCAGCATACGGACTCTGTTCTGGCGGTCAATTGTTTAGAAACAAACCCGCTGTCGACAAGAACGGCATTGAAGAGGCTCTCACCTCCAAGTTGCTCCATTTATTTATGCCCATTGACGGGAAACTGGAAAAAATACGCCGTTATGGGGCGACGGGAAATGCCCAATTAGAGGCTCGCTTTACGTCAGATAGTGCATCAGACAGTCAGATAACGATTAGCCTCCACAGTAATTCCCAACGATTGGCTATTCAAAACGATGTCCACTACAGCCGTTATCAATTTGAGCCTGTCTTTATCCCAACGAAGGAGGCCATCGCGACCATGAAGGGGTTCAGTAGCCTATATCAGAAATATGGGTTGTCGTTTGACCAAACCTATCAGGATATCTGCCTACTGCTCGATTTACCTGAGGTTCGTCCGGAAATGCTGCGCGAAAAATCAAAATGGGCTATAGCAGAGATTGAGGCCATTTGTGGGGGAATTTTTGTCTTTTATGGGGGTGGCAACGTTACCTTTAAGGCAGAAAATGCAGAATACTCGGCCAATTCTATAGCGGAAGGATTTCGCAAAATTGGCATGTTGGCACGGTTACTCAAAACGGGTGCCATTGATCCAGGCGTCAGCGGGCCGTTGTTCTGGGATGAACCGGAATCCAACATGAACCCGATATTGATGGAAATACTGGTGCAAATCCTGCTGGAATTATCACGTAATGGGCAACAGATTATCTTGGCGACCCATGACTACATCTTGCTAAAATGGTTCGACTTACTTATGGATAAAGATAAGGAGGACCAGGTGCGATTTCACTCTTTGCATCGAGACATTGTCTCCCAAGAGATCCGTATTGATAGCACTGACAACTATCTTAACATAGTACCCAATGCAATTTCTAATACATTCAATAATCTGACTAAAAAACATGTTCTCTTGAAAATGGGAGGTCTTGGAAAATGAGGCTCGAAGAAGGAGATTTATCGATAGATTTTACCGATGCTATAGATGGGTTGGTTTTTGACCAAATGCAATCCACGCTACCCGATTTTCATGGTGTCCCCGAAATGCACCGGGTTAATTTCATCGTTGAGTTCATAGATGCCGTGATATTTGTAGAATTGAAGGACCCTAGCCACCCAAAAGCACAAGGCACAGAGGTCAGTAAATTTTATGACGAGCTAGATAATGGCACATTAGGCCATACCTTTGCTGCAAAATTTGTTGATTCTTTTCTCTACCGATGGGCAGAGGATAAGGTGAATAAGCCAATCCACTACATCAATCTGGTCACTTTAGAATCGAAACTACTACCCAACCTAACAGATGAAATTATTAGAAAACTGCCGCCTATGGGTCAACCGGTTCCTAGGTGGAATCGACCCATATACAAAAGTTGCCAAGTCTTCAACATTGAGACATGGAACGAAAACTTTCCCAAGTGGCCTGTCACTCGCATGAGTACTACCGCTCGTGCAGAAAGTCCAGTCTGATGGACACTGCTCAATTCGGTTTCAACCGGGTCGATCGGTCATGAAAATAACCTCCTGTTGCCTATTTCAGCTGCTCGATAAGTGGTATGGCGTCGATGCGCGCCGCGTCCGGGAGGTGGTCCGCTTGCCAGAAATTACCCCGGTTGAAGAGGCCCCTTCCTGGTGGATTGGCGTCATGGACCGACGCGGACAAGCGGTAGCGGTGATGGATCTGCACCGACGCATGGGCAGACAGCCCTCCCCTTACCAACTATCCGATATGGTGCTGATTCTGGAAGACCGCCAACAGCGCCTGTTTGGTCTGGTGGCGTCCCGGGTGGAGGAAATTTACCAACTGCCCCCCGATCATCAGGCCGCCATACCCGCCTACACCTCAACCGGCAGTGGCAGCGCTGGATTGAGTCGCTATTGCATCATCGCCATGCTCACCCTGGCCGACCGCGTGGTGATGCTCCTAGATCCAGACCATGTTGCTGGCTACCTACCGGAAGCAATCCCCGATACCGATCGCCACTACCACGATATAGCCACGGCCGACGATCTGCTGCCGCCCGTTTTTGAACAACAACGCTACTTTATGCCCGATTTACCGGCGGCGGAGCGCTTGATTTTACGTCAGCGTGCCCAACGACTGGCACAAGTGGAGACGCTACTGCACCGAGCCCAGCATAACCTTTACAGCACTACCGTCGTCGTGCAGTTGCATCAGGAGCTGTTGGCCATTAATTTGCGTCATATTTGTGGTTTTACCCGTCTGAGAACCATTTTTGCCATCCCATGTTGTCCGGCTTATATCGTCGGTCAAATTAATTTACGCGGGGAAATCATCACGCTGGCTGATATTGGCACCATCCTTGGCATTCGCGCTACCGAGGAGGTTTATAGCTACGCGCTGTTGATTAAAATCCATGAACAGCGCATCGGCATTCCGGTCCACGACCTGCTGGATATGTTGGCACTTACCGAGAAAGATATCACGATGAACGACGAAGGAGCGCCTAGCGGCTTAAACCGTGCTTGGTTGCAGGGGGCCACATGGTACCGGGACCAACTGGTGCCCTTGTTAGATTTGGAACGGCTCTGTCATAGTACCCTCATGCTGGTCGATGAGACGCTACAGGAGTCGCTGTGATCAAATCCAATTTGTACATCCGATTGATTGGGCTGTTTTTATTCCTGGGACTGCTCCCCTTACTGCTGGTCGGTGGTTATAGCTGGTATAGCCAGCAGCTGCTGCTTGAACAGAAAGTCCGGGAGCGGCTGACCCTCATTCGCGACAGTCGTGCCACCATATTAAACGATTACTTCCATGACCTGCAATCGCGTCTGCTGTTGTTGCGTCACAGCAGTCTCGTCATTGCCGCTATGAAGGAGATGCGGGACGGCTTTGCGTTGGCCGACAAAGAGCTCAACCGCTACCATGGCGAGCAGGGGGGCGCCATTGATAAGCGACTACGTAATCACTATTTGCAGCAACAAAACCAAACCATTGATGCCCCCGATCATGCCGCCACCTTGTGGTGGCCACCGGAACGCGCCAGCCGTATATTACAAGACCACTACTTCAACGGCGGTGACAACACCCTGAACAGCAGCTATACCACCGCCCACAACAAATACCATGGCTATCTAAAGGAATATTTACAGCAAGCGGGGTTAAACGACTTATTATTAGTCGAACCAGAGTCCGGTTATGTGGTCTATTCGACCGCTAAAGAGATCGATTTTGCCACCAGTCTGCTGCGGGGGCCGTTCCGCGATTCCCACTTGGCACAAGCTGTCCGTCGTGCCTTGAAAGGCAACCCAGACCAGAGTCAATTCGCTGACTTCAACCGCTATGCACCCTCGTTGAACCAATCGGCTGCCTTTCTGGCAGTGCCGATTATGGATGGTCGCGACCGGATCGGGGTACTGGTGCTCCAGATTGGCAGTCAGCGCACGAACGAACTGGTACGGACCGGCGGTGCCTGGCAAGAAAGTGGTTTTGGTCAGAGTGGTGATAGCTTTTTGTTGGGCCCTGACTTTAAGTTTCGCAGTGACCCACGGCCGCTGGTGGAAACACCTGAGGCGTTTTTGGCCGAGTTACGTAGCCAGGCGCTACCCACTGAACAACTCACCGCCATTACCAAACAGCGCACAGCCGTTGGGATGCTCTCCTTCCATACTCCACTGGTAGAACAGGCTCTGTCCGGCATGACCACCATCCGCTCAGCCGCCTTGGACTACCGCCAGCGCCCGGTTTGGATGGCGCCCGCCTTGATCCGGGTGCATCACGATCACAACTGGCTACTGCTGGTTACTTTGAGCCAAGAGGAGATTGATACGGCCCTAGATGCCTTTAATCAGGTATTTTTATGGATGGCGGTCATCGGTGTCGGGCTGGTCAGTGGCGTTGGCTGGTTATTCGCCCGTTCGATCCGTGCCCCATTGAAACAGAGCATCGCCCAGTTGTCGACCGCAGCCACCCAGATATCCAGCAGCAGCACCCAACAAGAGCGGGTCACCGCCCAACAGACCAGTGCCGTGACCGAAATCATGGCCACCTTACAGCAATTATCGGCCTCGGCCAAACGTTCCACCGAGCAGGCGATGGTCACCTCGCAAAGCAATCAGCGGGCTTTCGACCTGTCCCAACACGGTATTTCCCAGCTCGACCAATTGACCCAAGCCATGATCGATACCCGCGACAAAGTGGCGGCAATTGCCGAACGGATGCTCAAATTGAGCAGCCAAAGTGAACGAATACATGATATTACCAGAAGCATGACTGACTTTGCCAACGAAACCCGGATGCTGTCGATGAACGCCGCCGTCGAGGCGGTCCATGCCGGTGAGCACGGCAAAGGCTTTGCCATCCTCTCCATCGAGACCCGCAAGTTGGCTGAGGAGAGCAAACGCTCCGCCAAAGAGATTGCCGCCCTAGCGCAAGCGACTCAACAGGCCATGAACGATACCGTCATGGTCACCGACGACGGCAATAAAACCGTGGCCCTCAGCGTCACCCTAGCAGACACTACCCGGCAACTGCTGCAAGAGATCGTGGCCGCTGCCGGGCGTGGCGCCGACAACAGCCACCAGATTCACCTCACGATCCAGCAACAAGAAATGGCCCTCCGCCAAGTAGCCGAAGCGGTACAAGCCATTCATGCCAGTGCCCGTGAAGGGGCGTTGGGCACGTCACAGATTCACAGCGCTATCCTATCTCTCAATGCTATTATTACCCGTATCAGGGAGCACCTTTAGATGTTCTTATCCTCACCACGCCCACTCCAATCGATGCAATCTTGGCTACGGGTGCGCTTGCGCGCCAGTTTTAGCGTCGTGATCACGATTATGCTGGTGTTTGGCTTGTTTGCGCTCACTACCATGCGTGAACTGGCCCAACAGACGGTCGATCTCTTTGAGCACCCCTTCACCGTCTCCACGGCTCTATTGAGAATTGAG
>JADGCM010000120.1 GCA_015228995.1 Magnetococcales bacterium | reverse complement strand
GGAGGCATTCATCGTTAAAGGTAAACTGACCGGTGTCACCAAGGTGGTGTTGTCGCTGTTTATTTCACCAATTTTGGGCTTCTTGGTGGGTTGGCTCTTGCAAAAGTTTGTCTCCTTCCTGGTAAGTGCCTCCAAGCCGCGTGTCAACAAGGTGTTCATGTGGAGCCAATATATCAGTGCCGCTGGTATGTCCTTCGCCCATGGCACCAACGATGCGCAGAAGAGCATGGGTATCGTCGCTCTGGCCCTGTTCTTGGGCGGGGAAATCGATAAGTTTTACGTGCCATTTTGGGTCATCATGGCCTGCGCCGTTCTGATTACCGTTGGTAACATGTTTGGTGGTTGGCGTATTGCCCGTACGGTTGGTTTTGGTATCTTTAAGGTACGCGCTATTCACTCCTTTAATGCCCAAATGACCGGTGCTGCCGTTATTTATGGGGCGGCGCTGGTGGGGGCACCTGTTTCTACCACCCATGTCTCCAACTCGGCCATTATGGGTGTGGGGACCGCAAGTGCACCAAGAAGCGTTAAATGGCGTAAGGGTAAGGAGATGATTTTGACTTGGTTTATCACCATTCCCGGCGCTGGTTTGGTGGGAGGAGTCACTTATCTTGTCGTGAAAGCCGTCTTAGGTATACATTGAGACGTTCGTTGAATTAGGGTTGTTACTCGTTTTACTGAAGGAACCAAGGAGAGTTTTGTATGAGCGGAACCAATACGCCGTTTACCAAGATGCTGGATAATGTTTTTCCCCGTGTGCCGCCATTTTTCAAATACATCGACGAGCAATGCGCGGTGTTGTTGCAGTCGTACGAGCAGTTGGTCGAATATCTTGAGAGTGGTGACTCAGCAAAGGGGAAGGGGCTGATCGCTTGCGATAAGGAAGCGCAAGATCTGAAGACCAAGCACCTAGATATCCTCAGCAATGCCTTCTCTACCCCGATGGATCGTGAGGATGTTTATCGTTCTTTAACCATCCTGGACGTGCCCGTCTCTTCAGCGCTGATCACTTTTGAAGAGATGGAAGGGTTGAGGGTCAAAACCGACAAGTATTGTTTGGAGATGGGTATTCTATTGCGTGAAGCAGCCGCAGCTCTGAAACGCGGCTATTCTAAGCTGGATTCCGATCCAGCCGCTGCCGATGCCGATGCGCAAACGGCCCGTAGTTGTCGTGGCACGATTGATAAGGCCTATCGCCGCGCTTTGGCGGAGCTCTACACGATTGATGAAGATATCAAGAAGTTGGAAGCCCATGCCAGTGGTGCGGAGACCCAAGCCATCAGCCATGTCGTTGATATGCTCAAACGGCGTGAGATCTATCGTCATCTGCACGTGGCCTCCAGACAGATGACCGATGCTGCTGACGTATTGCACGGTATTGTCATTCAGCTGACCTAATCCAGCTTTGCCCTTGCTGCCCCCTCTCTCCCAGAGGGAGAGGGGGCGGTCTTCTAGGTTATGATCCCTGTGGCTCGCCACCATTCTGTTTGGTAACCACCGGTGGCAGGTTGGCCAGCTCTCCGGTACGCCGCAAGTCGCCGAAGGCATTTTTGGGTGGGTCGTTGCGTTCGTACACAATTTCTTTTTGCGGCTCCCTCAGCACCTCTTTCTGTACCTCTTTTTGTTCTTTAAGGCGACTTTCCCCAGAAAAGGCGCTGCCGCGCTCAATCACCAATAGATTGGATTCTACTTGACCAGTGATCCGGCCACCGGATAAAATTTCGACTTCGTCGCAGTCGGCATGACCTTCGAACCGGCCCGTTACCACCAGCTTACAGGCGGTGATCTCACCGTCGACACGGCCGGTTTTGCCAATCGTCACCAAGCTACTCGATAGGATGGTACCGGACAACTCGCCATCGATATGGAGTTTGCAGTCGACCTGAATATCGCCGGTGACACGGGTACCCGTGGCAATGACTGTGGTGTTGCTGTTGGATGGATCCCCCTTTAAGGCATCGAACGGTTTGAGATCCATTTTAGTCTCCCCTTTTCTCTCTATTTTGGGCTCGGAACGCGATTCAGTCCGGTAATCCCCTGCAATGTCTAAATTAAGCCGACCTTCCAACTTGGGTTCGGCCAATTTAGGATCGGTTTGGCTATCACTCTTTTCTTTGTCCGCTGCCCTACTGAAGAATGCCATGAACTGGACGCTCCCTTTTCGATTGAGTTGACGTTGGTACGACAGAGAAACAATGCTATCATGCTGATGGTGTCTATCATACAATTGACCAGAGAATTAACAAGGAAATTCCCATAACAATGTCCCCGACCGATGTGTTGATGCGACAATTTCGTGATATTGTGCTGGATCGGATTGGGCTGGTATTACCCGCCTATGAAGATGCGCTGATTGAGCACTTGTTGCAGGAACGTCCGCAGCAACGACAATTGGATACGGCCAGCTACCTCAGCTTGCTGCAGAGCCGCACCGTTGTCGCCGAGGAGGAGTGGCGTCAACTGATTCTCGACTTAACCACCGGTGAAAGCTACTTCTTTCGTGATGGCGGTCAAATGACTCTACTGCGGGAAGTGTTGTTGCCAGAACTGATCCAACGCAAAAAGGATAGCAAGACCCTACGAATATGGAGCGCTGGTTGCTCCACTGGCGAAGAGCCCTATTCCATCGCCATGCTCCTGGATCAACTGCTGCCTGACCGCCATGGCTGGCATATCGTCTTGATCGGCAGTGACATTAACGAACAGGCCCTAGAGAAGGCCCGGCGGGGTTGTTACGGGGCTTGGTCATTCCGCCGCATGGAGCGGGTTTTTATGGAGCGCTATTTTGTACCCGATCCGCCAGCGGAGCACGCTGTTCACTGGCGTCTCACCGAGCCCATCCGTCAGATGGTGACTTTTCGGCGTCTTAATTTGGTTCACGATCTGTTTCCGTCCGAGTTGCACGATCTGCATGCCATGGACATGATTGTTTGCCGCAATGTGTTTATTTATTTTACATCCAGTACCATTCTCAATTTAGCGGAGAAATTTACCAAGACCTTATCGCCAGGCGGGATTTTGATCACCGGACATGCCGAAATGCACGGCGTCGTTCGCCCGGCCGAGTTGGCATTGCGCCTCTTTACGGCATCGGCCATCTATCAACGTTTAGAACGGCCCGCGGTTGCCACGACTCCCTCTCACCAGCCACCAGCAACCGTAACGCCAGTGGTGGGACCGCCACCCAGTCGTGCCACGCCCAGTCGTGCCAATAATCGCCACCGTCAGCCCGCTTTAACTGTCCAACCTTCTGGCGATGGTGGTACCGATGTGCTGGCACAGGCCCAACAGCTGTTTACCACCGGTCGTTATCAGGAGTTAATTCAGCTGCTGGAACAATACCCAGCCAAGAAAAAAAGTGCCCAACATTACTACTGGTCGGCACGTGCCCATGCTAATAGCGGCCATCTGGCCCAAGCGGAACGGGATGGCCACCGAGCGTTGGCGATGGAACCGCTTTCAGCACCTTATCATACCCTGCTGGCCCATATTTTTCATGGGCAGTCTCGGTCTGTCAAAACGGTTGAAACCCTTAAAAAGGCCCTGTACCTAGATGGAAGCTATATTCCAGCCTATCTGGCGCTGGCAGAGCTCTATCGTAACGAAGGGGATGTGCAGCGATCACGTCGGACGTATAGCAGCGCCCTGGAATTGATGGCACAATTAGCTGACACGGCCCAGATTGAGTACCATGAGGAGTGGCGTGTGAGGGAATTACAACAACAAATCGAACAACTACTCGCTAATAGTTGAATACCATGACTGCAACGGCACTATTGATTGTCGAAGATTCAAAAAGTTTTGGTACCGTCCTCAAACGCCGTGCCGAAGAGTCCCTAGGATTAACGGTATGGTGGGTGCGCAGTCATGCCGAGGCGGTCCGGCTGCTCGACAACGCCGATATAGCCGTCGTGCTGGCCATCCTCGACCTCCACCTGCCCGATGCACCAGATGGACAGATCGTCGATTTGGTCCTGTCGCGACACATCCCCGTCATTGTCATGACCGGAGAGTACCAGGAACAGCTCCGCACCGACATGATGGCCAAGGGGATATTGGACTACTTCGTCAAAGATAGCCTAGGTGTCATCGATACTTTGATCCATTTCACCCAACGCATTTTCAAAAACAGCCAGTTTACCGTGTTGGTGGTGGACGATTCACGCAGCGCCCGCGCCTTACTGTACCGTTTTCTCAAACGTTATGGCTTTAAGGTCATTGACGCCGATAGTGGTCAGGCCGCTTTGGAGCGCTTTGACCAACAGCGGATCCATCTGGTGCTGACCGACTACCAAATGCCTAGCATGGATGGCTTTCAGCTGACCAAAAAGATCCGCAGCCGCTTTAGACGTGACGAGGTCTGTATCATCGGTCTCTCTTCCCAAAACGAACCGGGCATGGCCATTCGGTTTATCAAGGCCGGTGCCAACGATTTCCTGGCCAAACCGTTTCAGAATGAGGAATTGCTCTATCGCGTCTTTCAGAATATCGAGATTTTGGAACATAACCTGACTCTGGAACAACAGATCCAGGAGCGCACCAGCAAGATCCAGGAAAACGAAGCGGTATTGGCTACCATTATGGGCAGTGCCTTGGACGCCATTATTACCACAGATGGTAACGGCGTGGTGGAGTCGGTCAATCCGGCGGCCGAAACACTGTTTGGTTATACCAGGGATAGCTTAATCGGACACAACATCGTCGATCATATCATTCCCCCCGAGTTGCGTCAGCCCCACAAAGAGGCGCTGCTACGCCACGCTAGCCGAACCGGACCACGCCAAGAGATTAAACGAAGGGTCGAGTTTCCCGGTTTACGCGCCGATGGCACTTTAATTGACTTAGAAATCAGTCTGACCACGATGGCACAACACGGCCAAGTGCATTATACCGCCTTTTGTCATGACATCACCGACCGTAAACAGCTGCTAAAGTCGCTCAAAGAGACCCTTGATGTGGCGGAGTCGGCCAACAAAGCCAAAAGCGAATTTCTCGCCAACATGAGCCACGAGATTCGTAGTCCGATGAATGCTATTATCGGCATGACCGAATTGGCGTTGGCCTCTTCGTTGACCGATGGCCAACGCAACAACCTCGAAATTGTTCAACAATCCTCCCATACGTTGCTGGATTTACTGAATTCTATCCTTGATCTTTCCAAAATTGAGTCGGGCAAATTGGTGCTCGAAAAGGTCTCCTTTGACACCCGGGGACAAATTGAAAATGCTTGTGTCACCATGGCGGTCAAGGCTCATCAAAAAGACATTGAACT
>JADGCM010000119.1 GCA_015228995.1 Magnetococcales bacterium | reverse complement strand
ATGCAATATGCTGATTATTAATGAGTTATCAAATAGCGTGTTAAATGTGGGTTAGAGTCAGCGGTAGCCGCTGTCAAACAGGGCGCGTTTTCCTACATTGCTAAACCATTTCGGCTGGATGAGGTACGCCAGACCACTGCCGAAGCGCTAGAGAAGGTACGCCTCAAAAAGGAAAACCGTTATTGGCAAGAGGAAGTCAGCCACGCGGAGTCTAATTATTACGGCAGTCATAATCATCGCATCATGACGCGTGATCCAGAGATGTTACGCCTCATCGATATGGCACGACAAATCGCACCGACTGATTGTAACGTATTGATTACAGGTAGTAGTGGCGTTGGTAAAGAGTTGTTTGCTCGGTTTATCCACGATGTCAGCAGCCGTCGTGATCGGTTGTTCGTGGCGATCAATTGCGCCGCTTTCAACGAAGCATTACTGGAAAATGAGCTGTTTGGCCACGCCAGAGGCGCCTTTACCGGCGCGGTATCCGACCACCGTGGTGTCATTGAATCGGCCCATAGCGGCACTTTATTTTTGGATGAGGTAGCTGAAATGAGTCCGGCCATGCAGGTCAAACTGTTGCGCGTGATCCAGGAAAGAGAAGTACGCCGGCTGGGAGAGAATGCCGACCGAAAGATTGACCTACGTTTTATCGCCGCCACCAACCGCAACTTGGCTGATGAAATGCGTCTGGAGCGATTCCGCCGTGATTTCTACTATCGCATCAATGTGGCCTCCTTTGAGTTGCCTTCCTTAGCGCAACGACAGGGAGATATCCCACTGCTGTGTCACTATTTTCTGCGTCATTTTTCAGAACGCTTTCACCGACAAGTAACAGAGATCGCTGCTGAGACGATGGAATTACTGCGTCATTACCCCTATCCCGGTAACGTACGCGAGCTGCGCAATATCATTGAACGCGGCGTCGCCATGACCAAAGAAGCTGTACTACGACCCGAGCATCTACCCGAACATATACGCGAGTTGCCTATGCACAGCACCCATCGGCAGGACGGCCGGCTGTACACTCTGGAAGAGCGTGAGAAAGAGTATGTGCTCTGGGTGTTCAAGAACGAAGCCCACGGTAACCAGACAGTGGCAGCCCGCATACTGGGTATCGATCGTGTCTCATTGTGGCGTAAATTGAGAAAATACCAAGAGCATCCGGGTTGACAGCCATTGGCCAGAATGATAGCTTCATCGGATCGGGGGGTGTGAGATGAATGTATTGGCCTATACCTTAAAGCGGCTGTGGAACACACCGCCGCGACAGGTCTTTGGCGCCCTTAGGCGGCGTCTATCACGTCATAATACGCGGGTTATTTATGATTTAGAGGAGATCTTTTCTGCACCCAAGCACACCCGATCCCAGCGGCCCTATGATTTTTTACATCGTTACCAAGCTATTATCCATCGTCATCACCCAGAATGGATCGAGATCGATTTTGCCGGCAAGCGGGTACTTGAGTCGGGTTGTGGTCCCATGTTGGGTTGGGGACCGTTAGCCGTTTATCTTGGTTGTGACCATTTTACCGGGGTTGAACCGATGTTTAATTCGGCCGTTTTCGACCATCCGCAGTGGTCGGGCCGTTATCTGCTCAATTTTTATCGTGATGCCGCTGCCTTGTTCGGTTACCGTATGGACTTTGACCGGTTTTTACAACAAGTCAGAGAGCGCGTTACCGTTTTGCCAACCACCCATCTCTCTGCTTCCTGGTCGGAGCCGTTTGACATCTGGCTCTCTAACTCGGTGTTGGAGCATGTGGAGCCGCTGGCGGAGACACTGCTGCAACTGGGGACTTTGGCCGCACCAGGTTGCCGGTTTTTGCATGCCGTTGATTTTGGCAATCATCGCGCTACCAAGCACCCATTTGATGATCTCTACACCATGCCACCAGCTACCTATCGCCAGCGATTTGGTACTCAGATTAACCTGTACCGTTGCAACGACGTGCAACGGTTTCTCCAAGATGCCGGATTTCAAACCCAACTAACCCCTTATTACGATGCCCGCGAGTTTTTTACCGCGTCGATCTCGCCCTGGTGGCGGCAGCGCTACGACGAAGCAGCGTTATTCCTCAAGGTTGGATTATTTCATGGTGTACGCTAGCAAAAAAGTGGTGTCGTTGTTGATAAGACGCGGGAGTGCCGATGTCTATGAACGGTACCTGCTGCCGTAATGCCCACAACCCCCGATGGACGTACTGAGGGAAAATATCGCGTTCCAGAGAGACCTTGTGGTTGGGCGGTATGGCCGCTATGACCGATCGTTCCATGAGGTAAATACCCGCACTGATATAGCCGGCTGCTCCATACTCCCCCTCTCCCCTTGTGGGAGAGGGGGTTGGGGGGTGAGGGGGGGGAATCGGTTTCTCGATAAAGGCGGTCACTTCACCAACATCGCTGACGGTGACTGTGCCAAAGCGGCCGCTGTTCTCTTGGGCACAAACACCGAGGGTGATGCGGGCCTGGGCGATCCGGTGCTGGGACAACAGAGCCGGTAGGTTTATGGGTGCAAAAGAATCGCCGTTCATGACCAGAACGGTGTCAGTGGTGAGATGCGGTAAGGCGTGCCGCAGCGCCCCGGCCGTACCGCGTGGCTCCGGCTCGATTGACGCAATGAACTGACAATCTTGGGGAAGCCCGGGGTGAGATAGAAAATCGGTCACCTGTTGTGATTGATAGCCCAACGCTAGCACCATCCGGCGCGCTCCGTGATGATGCAACCAGCTGATTAATTTAGCCAGCAGCGGTTCGCCGTTAATGTCAGCTAATACTTTTTGATGGTCCGGTAGCTGGGTACGCAGCCGCGTGCCGAGACCACCAGCCAGTATAACCGCATCGATTTTGGCTAGCGCAGAAGAGTGGTCAGGAGTGATAGCCATAATAAATTACCTGACTGCCGAGTTGTTCAAAGCGAAAAGGCACGTACAGCAAATGGCGCAATGCCTCGCGTATTTTGTTGTGATTTTCGGGATGGACAAAAAACAGCATAAAACCACCGCCACCAGCACCGAGCAGCTTACCGCCAATGGCACCTGATTGCAGACCCTGCGTATAAATCTGGTCGATGTTAGGGTTGGAAATGAGGTCGGTCAGGTCACGCTTGATCAGCCATTGCTCATGGAGGAGGCGACCAAAATCGTCCAGATCGTCATCACCAGAAAGCAGCGTGGTGACGGCATCGTTGACCAATGATCGCATCCGGTGTAGTGCGGTCGCCTTTTCGGCAGTGCGTTGGATCTGCTCAGCGGCGATGTCCGAAGCTACCCGCGAAAAACCGGTAAAAAATAGCATTAAGTGGTCTTGCAGCGCTGCCAATTTATCCGGACGCATCAGCATCGGTTGCACCGAAATATGCTGCAAGCCACCAAATTCGATATAATTCAGACCGCCAAAAGCGGCGGCCGTTTGATCTTGAGAGCCGACATTTTCCTGGATAAGCTGCTGCTCAACGTGGATGGCGTTCAGGGCTAACTCCCGTTTGGTCGGCAATTTATACTGCAAACCATAGAGGGCATTGAGCAGTCCCACGGTAAAGGTGGAACTGGAACCCAGGCCGGATTGCGCTGGCAAATCGGCGCTGTGAACAATTTCCAACCCTCTGCTGATATTCATAAACCGCAAGCATTCACGCACCGAAGGGTGCTTGATCTCCTCAATGGTTTGGGTCTCTTCTCTCCTGAAATACTGGACCCTGAACTTGTAATCGAAAAAGGGTGGCAGGTCACGTACGGTGATAAAGCAATATTTATCGATGGAGGTGCTCAGCACCGCGCCGCCATGGTCGCGATACCAAACCGGGTAATCGGTACCACCACCAAAAAATGAGACCCGGAAAGGGGTTCTGGTGATAATCAATTCACAAAATGTCCAACCTCATCACGTCGCGACACAATCGGCTCTTTGACCGGCCACCATAAGCCCAACTCAGGGTCGTTCCAACGTAACGTGAACTGACCCTGGGGATTATAATAACTGCTCTGTTTGTAGTTAAAGATAGCCAAATCGCTCATAACTAGGTAGCCGTTACCAAATTTAGGAGGAATCAGCACTTGGTGACGATTACGATCAGAGAGCACAAACGACTGCCATTGCCGATATTGAGCCGAATCGCGATCGTTGTTGATCACGATCATGTAAAACTGGCCATAGTGGCAAGAGATCAATTTCCAATTTTCACTATCCCCGTGGATGCCACGCAACACATGACGGGAAGAGACCGAAATATCATCCTGTTTGAAATGAACATCAATGCCGCTTTGGCGATAAAGCGCTTCGTTGTAGGTTTCGACAAATTGGCCCCGAAAATCCTCAAAGACATCGAGTTTGATCAGCAACACACCGTCCAGTTTGGTCGGACACACTTCCATCTAACGCCCCCCAGCCACAGGTAAAATGGTGCCGGTTATATAGGAAGCCGACTCCGAGATAAGCCACATCACTGCTTGAGCGACATCATCCGGGCTGCCGATACGCTGCAATGGAATAGAGCTGGCTAACTGAGCCTGCTGTTCAGCCGTCTGACCAATATGTTCGCCAGAGGCGATAATCCCCGGACTAACGCTATTGACCCGGATGCCTTCCGGGGCAGCTTCGCGCGCCAGCCCAACGGTAAAGGTATTGATGGCCGCTTTGGAGGCGGCATAGACCGCTATCTTCTGGCCGCCAAACACCCCGGCTTGAGAGGAAACGTGGACGATGGAACCCCCTTTTCCGCCACGAGAAAGGGCCATCCGCCGCATCGCTTCGCGGCTACAGGAGAGGGTTCCCATCAGGTTGACAGCAACGATTTTTGCTACCTGCTCGGCATCCATGTCCATAAAAAGGCCCCGCGTGCCGTGGGTCAGGCCAGCGTTGTTGACCAACGCCAGCAACGGTCCCGCTTGCCACTGATCGACCTGTTGAAAGAGGCGTACCACCTCGGCGTCAACGCTGACATCGGCCTGAATGGCACAGGCTCGCCCTCCCGCAGCAATGATGGCATCGCATACCCCCTGGGCCAAATCGGCACGACTGCGATAATTAACGCAAACGGCAAAGCCACGACTGGCAGCCAAACGCGCCACCGCCGCCCCGATACCGCGGCTGGCACCGGTAACGACCATAACTCCTGGGCTAGCGCTCATCACAATCACCTGTACTTATGTTGTTACCACCCCCCGACCCTGGGTGCGCGGGCGTCCCACCCGCTCTCCCGCATGAACCCTCACCCCCCGACCCCCTCTCCCACAAGGGGAGAGTCATGACCCTCACCCCCCGGCGGCCCCCTC
>JADGCM010000118.1 GCA_015228995.1 Magnetococcales bacterium | reverse complement strand
CTGTATTGTGGTCGATTTTGGTACGGCGACCACCTTCGATTTGGTTGGGGTGCGAGGGGAGTATTTGGGAGGGGCCATTGCGCCCGGGCTGGGGTTGGCGCTGGATGCCCTGTTTGAAAAAACCGCCAAATTACCGCGCATTGAGTTGGCTAGGCCGCCACGTGTGATCGGTCGGGATACCATCGGCTCTATGCAATCCGGTGTTTATTGGGGCTATGTGGCACTGGTCGATGGTCTCATCGATCGTATCAGTCGTGAATCTGGACTGGATGCCGTGCGGGTTATCGCCACTGGCGGTTTGGCGAAGATGATCGCTGGCGAGAGTCAACGGATTGAGTTGGTCGATGAGTTTCTGACGCTTACCGGGTTGCGCTTGCTGTTCGAGCGCAATCATTGAATTTATAGTGAGGAGAAAGAGGCCATGGCATGGAGGCGTGCTCCTAAGGAATCGTCATCTGAAACAGAGGCAGAGAGTGGATCGGGTAAAAAGTCGGCTGTCGTGCGTCTGTTGGTGCCATTTGTCTTGACCGCTGGTTTGGTTGCTGGTGGGGTGTGGTTGTGGTTGGAACGTCCGCCCGAGCGTTCTGAAGATGGGGTGTGGAGTGGGCCCCCCATGCCTGGTAAGGCCCAGTTATTACCGGCCCAACCGGAGGCTCTGGCCAATTTGACCGCCCCAAAGGAGAGTGCCCAAGAGCCGGAATTCAAAACCACCAAGACCGAGTCTTTGCCACTGCCTCCCGTGGCTGCTCCAGCTTCTCCGGCGGCGCCATCGGTGGTTGAAGTGAAAGTGCCACCACCGCCACCACCGGCGGCGTCAGCCGTTGCCGATGCTAAACCGGCGATCAAGGCAGTGGCCGTTACCCCAGCCAAGCCAACCGGAGAGGTAGAATCGTTGGTAGGGGGCGGTTTTACTGTCCAGGCCGGTAGTTTTGTGTTGCAAGGTGGGGCAGAAACGCTGCAAAGACAACTCAATAGTTATGGGTTCCAGACCCAGATTGTCAAACGCAAAGAGACGCTGTTGTTTAATGGTGTCCAAGCGGGACCTTTCAAAACGGTTGACCAAGCTAAAGAATCACAGATTAAACTGCGGGCGGCGGGTCTGCGGTCAACAATTGAGCAGACGGCTGAGGGCTGGGTAATCCCGGTGAGCCAATCGCTGCTGTTGAGTACAGCGGTGCAAGATATGGAACGGGTTGAGGAGCTATCGATACGGCCGTTGCGGTTGGTCAAAGTGGATGCGTTGCAAGAGGTCTACAAGGTGGTGCTGGGGCCCTATCCAAGCCATGATAAAGCCAAGGAAATTAGTGGTAAGTTAAGTCATGTGGGTGTAGGAGCACCACTGATTCGGGCCAATTAAAGCGCTTCTTTGTATCTGACCCGACCATCGAATGACTGGTCAAGTGGTCGTTCCTGTGCCATAATCTCACCTGCTGGATTTTTTAACGAACACCGCAGGAGAAGAATAAGGGTGCCGTCTCCTCATCCTGTATTAAATTTGGAGTTCATCTGTCGTCATTCCGGTGGTCGGCTGTGTCACACAGCTGGTCAATTGATGGCTCTGCCATTGACCGGAGTCTCTATCGATAGTCGGACGCTGCGACCGGGGGAGCTATTCGTTGCCATTGTCGGCGATCACTTTGATGGTCACGACTTTATTGCACAGGCAGTGGCAGCGGGGTGCGGGGCGTTGTTGCTGTCGCGACCACTGCCGTCGCCATCATTACCGGTGGTTCAAGTGGACGACACGATCACCGCTCTGGCGCAGCTGGCCTCGGCATGGCGTACCGAGGTTGATCCTATTACCGTCGCGATTACTGGCTCTTCTGGTAAGACGACCGTCAAAGAGATGGTCGCGCTCTGCCTACAGCAGCGGTGGCGTACCCATGCCACCAAAGGTAACCTCAATAACCACTTAGGCGTGCCACTGACGTTGTTGGCCATGCCAGCCGATTGTCAGGCATTGGTGGTGGAGATGGGGATGAGCGCCGCCGGGGAGATCGCTGCCTTGGCGCGGCTGGCCCAGCCGCGAGTGGGGGTGATTACCAGCATTGCCCCGGCCCATCTGGCCCATTTCCCAGGGGGGGTCACCGATATTGCCCGTGCCAAGGGGGAATTGTTGGCGGCATTACCTGACCACGATGACGCCCTGGCGATCATCCCAGCGGGTACCCCTTTTACCGATTTATGGCGTTCGATGGCGCGCAGCCGTCTCTACACGGTGGGCGATCAGTCCATGGGGGGAGACGGTTGTTTTAGCAATCATGGTACGAGCTGGCGATTCGAATGGTACAGCCGGCAAGAATCATTGGTATTAGATCATTTGCCGCCTATGGGTGGCCATATCGCCCATAATATGGCCACTGCCGCCATGGCGTCTCGTGGTATTGGGGTGAGTCTAGTAGAGATTGGGCGCGGCTTGCAGGGGTACCGAGCTGGTGCTGGGCGAGGGCGTCAGCATCAGGCCGCTGGCGGCTGGACCGTTATTGACGATAGTTACAACGCCAACCCTGGTTCCATGGGGGCCGCATTGGCGGCTTTGCGTGACGTGGCACCACCCGGACACCGGGTAGCGGTATTGGGGGATATGCTGGAGTTGGGACCAGACAGCAGTCGTTGGCACGCCGACCTGTTGGCAACAATACAGCAGTGTGCGATCGACCGGCTGTGGTTGGCCGGCACGGCGATGGCCGCTCTCTACGAGGCGGTGCGGCACCATACCCCCATCCAGGTCTACTACGAGCAAGAGCCCGCTGCTTGGTTGGGTCGTATTGCTCATCAGCTGCATACGCAGGATTGGGTTTTGGTGAAGGGATCACGTGGCCTGCGCATGGAGCGGATCGTTGCTGATCTGATCAAGAACTGACTTTGGTATACCTCAAACAGCTACAGATAAAACATCATGTTATATAACCTGCTCTATCCGCTGACCGGCTATTGGTCATGGCTTAATCTGTTCCAGTATATCACTTTCCGCACCATTGGCGCGATCCTGACGGCGTTATTGCTTTCCTTCTTACTGGGGCCCACCCTGATCCGTACCTTGCAGCGCGTTCAGCAAGGCGGCCAGCCCATTCGCGAAGATGGTCCGCAGCGGCATCTGTTCGAGAAAAAGGGCACGCCCACCATGGGAGGGATGCTGATCCTGACGGCAATTGTTATACCAACTTTGTTGTGGGCCGATGTCACCAACCTCTACATTTGGGTGGTGTTGTTGACCACATTGGGATTTGGTGCGATTGGTTTTTGGGACGATGCGGTCAAATTAATCCAGCATAACCCACGTGGGGTTGCCGGGCGCACCCGCATTTTGTGGCAAATAGGGGTGGCTTTGTTGGCAGCGGCCATTCTTAAAAATTTTGGTGGTATGGGGGCCCTCTATTTCCCATTTTTAAAAAACTTTGCTTTAGATATGGGCTGGTTTTTCTTGTTGTTTGCCCCTTTTGTCATTATTGGCAGCGGTAACGCGGTTAACTTGACCGACGGTTTGGATGGCTTGGCTATTGGTCCGGCGATGATTACGGCGACCACCTTTGTGGTGATTACCTATGTTACCGGTCACGTTCGTTTTGCCAATTATCTCGCTATTCCTTATGTGGCCGGTTCCGGTGAGTTGGCGGTGTTTTGTGGGGCGATGGTGGGGGCGGCACTTGGTTTCTTGTGGTTCAATACCTACCCGGCCCAGGTGTTTATGGGGGATGTGGGGGCGTTAGCCCTGGGGGCAGCGTTAGGGACGGTCGCCATCATCACCCATCATGAGATCGTCTTGGCGATTGTTGGCGGTATTTTTGTGATTGAAACGCTGTCGGTGGTGATCCAGGTGGTTTCGTTCAAGGTGTGGCATCGACGGGTATTTCGGATGGCACCGATCCATCACCATTTTGAGCTGAAGGGTTGGCCAGAGCCGAAAATTATTGTGCGATTCTGGATCATCTCCATCATTCTGGCCCTCATTGGCTTGGCGACGTTAAAGGTGCGCTGATTATGATCGGTGTGATTGGTTTGGGGCGTTCTGGTCTGGCTGCGGTTCATTTTTTGGCCCAACGTGGTCAGTCGGTATTGGCGTGTGATGAGTCGCTGCAGAGTGACGTGGCCACTATTCAAGACTTGCCGGGGGTGACCTGTCTATTGGGCCCACTTCCAGAATCACAACTGGCGCGTTGCCATGAGATTCTATTGTCACCGGGTGTGCCACGCCACCATCCGGTGGTGGATCGGTTGTGCCGCAGTCCGATCCCAGTAATTAACGACGTCGAGTATCTCTACCGTCTGGCGCCGCAGGCCCGTTTTGTCGGTATCACCGGTACCAACGGTAAGTCGACGGTAACCACGCTGGTGGGGGAAATGTTGCGGCGTTCTGGCCAGCAGGCACCAACGGGGGGTAACCTGGGGGTGGCGGCGTTGGAATTATGGCAGCCACAGGTTGATAGCTACGTATTGGAACTCTCCTCTTTTCAGCTGGAGAGCATCGATCAATTGACACTAGATGTAGCGGCTATTTTGAACATTGCCCCCGATCATCTGGACCGTTACCCTGATATCAATGCCTATCGCGCCGCCAAACTACGTATTTTAGAGCGTCAACAGGGGCAGCAGGTGGCGGTATTAAACGCCGACGACCCACTCATGCCGGATCGTGCACCGGCGCAGCAAGTCCCTTTTTCTATTGAGCGCGTGTTGCCGAATGGCGTCCATGCCGTCGGCGACTGGCTAATTGATCAACGCGACGGGATTGCACGACCGTTGCTGCCGGTGGCGCAAATCGCCATCACGGGGCGCCATAACCGTGCCAATGCCGCAGCGGCGGCGGCGATTGCCCTCTGTGCTGGGGCGACGCCCGCGGCGGTGATCCAGACGTTACAGGAGTTTCCGGGCTTGCCCCATCGCATGGAGTTGGTGCGGGTACTGGATGGTGTGCGTTACATCAACGATTCCAAAGGGACCAATGTGGGGGCGACGTTGCAGTCGTTGGCGTCGTTTACGGTGCCGGTGGTATTGATTGCCGGTGGGCGTGGCAAGAACAGTGATTTCACCCCACTGCTCCCACTCATACAGCAACGGGCTGTTGCCGTGGTGCTCATGGGGGAGTCTGCCGCTGTCTTGGAGCCGTTGTTGCGCGGCGTCGTCCGGTTGGCACGGGCTGCCGATATGATTGAGGCGGTAACTGTGGCCAAAGCGCTGGTTCCTACCGATGGCGTCGTGTTATTATCACCAGCCTGTGCTTCATTTGATCAGTTTCGCAATTTTGAGGATCGCGGCAATCGGTTTCGGGAGGCGGTGCATGGCCTTTGAGCGTTTGGCATCTATGAAGGAGCGTCGCTGG
>JADGCM010000117.1 GCA_015228995.1 Magnetococcales bacterium | reverse complement strand
CCGATTGTGCATGCCATCCGCAGTCTGGCATTTGAAAAAGGGCTGCGTGAGGTCAATACGGCCAAACGGGTACGGCTACTGAGTAAATTAGGGGTATTCGATAACTCCTTTGCCGATGATATCATTGAAGCCTTCGATTTTATGTCTGGTATACGCTTTTTTAGCATTTTGGAACAGGGACAGGCCACTCCCCCCATCAGCCAACACAACCACATCAATCCCTCCCAGCTGAGCCGTTGGCAACGTGACCTGCTCAAAGACTCCCTGCAAACCGTCAACCGACTCAAGAAGTTCATTAGTCACTACTTCAGGTTGGATTTGGTCGGATGAAGTGGTGGCGTACCCTCAAAGATCGTTTGGCACAACAACGCTTGACGGATCAGCAATTCGCTTTTTTGTTCGAGCCACAGCGGCATAATGATGAGATTATCTGTTTTGATACGGAAACCACCAGCCTGGATATCCATCGTGCTGAGATACTGACCATTGGTGCCGTGCCGGTGCTCGGCAACCGGATCTTGATGAGTCGTCGTCTCAAATTATTGGTGCGTCCGTCTGGCACACTTGATCCCGACAATATCCGTATCCATGGTCTGCGTCCCTGTGATGTTGCCGATGGTCTGCCGGTTGAAGAGGCGATGCGGCAGTTTCTCCATTACATTGGCAACCGACCATTGTTGGGCTATTACCTGGAATTTGACGTCGCCATGATCAATAAATATGTAACGCCCTGGTTGGGAGTAGAGCTCCCCAATGAGCGCATTGAGGTGTCTGCACTCTACCACAACCGCGCCATTGGCTTGATTCCCTCCAGACCGGTCGATCTCAGCTTTAACGCCATTCTACAAACATTGAACGTCACGGCCTCCAACCAACACGACGCCCTGAGCGATGCCATCGCCACCGCTTTGATTTACATTAAATTGCAGCAACCGGTGCCGTAGTCACATACTGAGCGATGTCCACTTTGTCGATCTGCGCAGGATCAAGAAATGTCTTTGCATATTGTTGGTACACCCCAGTGGTTAAAAAGATATCAAACAGGTCTGGATCAATGTGGCCATCTTTTTTCATGAAACTCATGATACGGATGGCTTGGCTCAGAGTCTTTGGCTCTTTATAGGGACGATCCGTGGCCGTCAGAGCCTCGAACACGTCAGCAATGGCCATAATCCTGGCTGGTATCGACATCTGTTCTCGGGTTAACTGGCGCGGATAACCCGTACCGGTCATGGTTTCATGGTGGGCGCCCGCAAATTCCGGCACCCGTGTCATGCCATCCGGGAATGGTAGCTGCTCCAGCATCGCCAGCGTCTGCACAACGTGCTCATTGATTGTATAGCGCTCCTCGTGGGTAAGGGTACCCCGGTCAATACAAAGATTGTAGACCTCACCCATGTTGTATAGATGTTTTGGGGCGGGCATGCGAATGCCCATGGCCGTGTCACGGCTGTGCGCGTCTCGCTCGCGGGCAACGATATGGTCTGTCCTGTCAGACAGCAGCAACTCGATACCAAACGGTGATGATTGAGCATTCCTCCTGCGCTTGAGTTCAGCATGGGAAAGGCCAAGACGGTCGTCAAAGTGGCGTTGCCAAGTCCTTTGGGCAATTTGCCGAATCCGCTCTTTATCAGCGGGTTGCATTGCCTCACCACCGATATTACAGCGGGCAATGAAGGCAAACTCCTCCTGTAGCAAGGCCTGTTGCACCTCAAGCTCCTGCTGTAAATGTTCTCTGTCGTGCCAGTCCGCGAGGATACCCTTCAAACAGGCAATTTCGGCGTCACGGTGCAACACCTCAAAGCGCATCCGTATCTCGTGGATGCGGTTATAAATGCTTTCCAGTTTGGTGGCTTTGTCGACCACATATTCCGGTGTGGTTACCTTACCGCAGTCATGCAGCCATGAGGCGATGTGCATCTCCCGATGCTCATCCTCAGTCATAGTAAAATCGGCGAAAGGACCGTGATCAACCGCACAAACAGACTGTGCCAACAAACGGGCCAGCGTGGGCACCCGCTCGCAATGACCACCGGTGTAAGGAGATTTGGCGTCAATGGCCGAGGCAATTAGACGGACAAAAGAATCAAACAGATCTTTTTGTGCTTTGAGCAATAGCTGGTTATCTAAGGTGATAGCCGCTTGGGCTGACAGCGCCTCCACAAATGTCACCAAGTCGGCAGCAAACGGCACCGCCTTACCGGTATCCGGGTCAATGGCGTTGATCAGTTGGAGCACACCAATGACCTTCCCCTGTCGTGGCTTCAATGGTACGGTCAAGAACGAGCGCGAGCGATAACCTGTACCACGATCAAATTGACGCACGCCGGAAAAATCAAACTCATTGGAATCATAGGCGTCGTCAACAACGATCGTTTGTCCAGTGAGTGCTGCATGGGTGGCAACATTTTGATGATTGGGTGTTCCGTCTGGTTTCGTTAAGGGCACGGAAGGCAAAAAGACCGGCTGTTTACCAGCGCCCCCCATGGCGATGCCCAAAGAATCGGTGCGCACAATGGTGAATTTAAGGGAATCTTCCTTGATTAGGTAGAGCGTTCCAGCATCAGCATGGGTCAATGCCTTGCCACCCAATAGGATATTCTCCAGCAAGGTATCGATGTCACGCTCAGCCGCCATGGAGATGCCTAGTTCAACTAATTTTTGTAGTTTTTCCTGGGCACGTACCAAATCGGCCGTGCGCGCACGCACCGTATCCTCTAAAGCGACGGCATGATGCTCTAATTGTTGGTGAGCCAGGGTCAACGCCGCCTGTTGCTGCTGAATTTGAGTATGGGCCTGCTTGACCTTCTGTTCACTACGGTCGCTCATACGCATGATCTTTTGCGTACCCTTGAACAGCTTTTCATAGCCCGTCAATAGCGTTTGCAATCCCGTCCGTAAATCGTCAACAGAGGCATCCCGACGCTCCAGCAACGCGGCGGCATCGGCTATGATCGCATTTTCATCCTGGAATAAGTCAAAACTCATGAGATGACCTCGGCGTCATGTCATTGGGCACATGTTAAACCGAGCGATCTTGATATCCTCGCCAAACTCTTCACCCAATTCCTGCATGTTGTCATCATCGGCAGCAAAGCGCCAGTTGATGGTAACGACCGCGCCATTGCTAGCGGTCGCCTCCAGCAGCTCAAGCAGATTCATGACCACTTTGGCACTGGTGCTGTTGAAATAAAGCAGTTCAAAGTTAAACTCAAGGCTGCTTCCCCCATCCAAGCTCTTGACATGTTTGCTGAAAGCAGTCATCAGCGGCCCAAAAAAGGTTGGTACATCTTCCGGATAGGATTCACCACGCAAAGAGAAGTGATTGCTGGTAAAGTTAAAGTCGACCTCTGGGGTACGATCAGTAGAATTTATATAAATATTGTCCATCATATTACTTCCATATTAAACATGAACGAGGCTAGATAACAGCCTTGAGAGAAAAAAAGGCGTAATGCTGATCTAACTCAACAAAGTCAAACTCAATCGGACGTGAGGCACGCCTAGCAATATCGACAAAACCAACCCCAGCACCCTTGCTCCCTGGGGGCGCTTCCCCTTTCAGAATTTGCTTGTGCAGCTCTTTCAAACTATCGTGGTCAAGTTGCTGAATAACAGTTAATTGTTCCTGTAGACGTGGCACATCGTCACGTTTTACTTTATTGCCGCAGGTGACGAAAAAATGCTTCCCCTCTCGTCCCACTGCCAAAGTACCATAGCTTAACACGCTCCTTTCTGGTGGTGCCTCTGGCTCCCGTTCAGCCGAATAACGGATGATGTTTTGCATCTGCTCCACAAAAACGGAAAACACCCCGCGCACAGCGTTAGCGTCAGCGGACTCTAGTGTCATTTTATGCTTGATTGCTTGACCGATACCGGACAGGATACCCTCGGTCATGAAACCGCTGTAACAAAAAATAACCCCCTGATCATGGAGCAGCTCACGAATCTGGAAATGTTTTTGCGCGAGAGACACGGTGCTTCAACTCCCAAAAATTATAACAACACGACTTGCCACCGAGTGTGCAATAATTTACCTTGAAGGTCAATGTATCCTTTAGAGTCAGGTTGGGCTTCAGCTCCCCCTCACCCCCCAACCCCCTCTCCCGCAGGTGGAGAGGGGGGGGCATGAAGCAACCTTTTTTCACCCTCTCCCCTTGTGGGAGAGGGCAGGGTGAGAGGTGTGGAAGGCGTTGAGGTCATGACGTTAATGAAAAATATTGCTGCATTCATCATCAACCATAAATGGGCAACGGCCAGTATTGTTGTTTTGGTAGCCAGTCTATTGGTGGCCACCCTGGATGCTTTGGTCGTCACCCGCGCTGAGTCCCACCTATTGCAAACGCTGCAGGACGAAGCCAAGCAGCGTGCGATACAGGTTATGTCCCATACCCTGAATGGTAACATAATGGGTAGCATTGAGTTGCTCGGGGTGCTGGATGAAGAGATGAAACAAGTGGCGTTGACCACATTACCAGCAGAGACACCGGGAGTATTGACCACGTTAGAAAGGGTCACTCGTTATTATGACGCCGAGGGAACCTTTCTGGTCAGCCATGACGGGATTGTTAAATCGTCCTGGAATATGAACGGCAAGCCCAGCACCGGTTTGGATATTAAATTCCGTCCTTACTACAAAATAGCCAAGCAAGGCCAATCGAACGTCTATGCTGCGGTGGCCCTTGCCACCAACCAGAGAGCACTCTATTTTGCCGCTCCGGTACTGGCACAACGTCAACGTGGCGCCGAGCCCATCGGCGCCATTGCCATTCGTATCGGTTTGGCGGAAGTTGACGCCACCCTGAAGGAATCTAAAGCCCTGGCACTACTCATAACACCCCAGGGAGTTGTTTTTTCGAGTAACCGGACGGACTGGATTTTACGTCTTGCTGGTGCCCCCAGTGCGGAAAAATTACAGGCCATCCGCGACACCAAGCAGTTTGGTAAGTTTTTCGATGACAAGGTGCCCGAGCTGTTGCCTTTTGATCTGGCACACACCGATATTGTCGTCGAAGGGGAGCGGCATGTTGCCGTATCTGCTCCGGTGAATTGGCACGATCCACTGGGTAATTGGCAATTCGTTTTGTTGGGCAATGTAACTGGGCTAGTGCCTTGGTATGTGCGTACCGCTATGGCCTCCATCCTTTTTTCTATGCTGGTACTGTCGGCTTACCTGGCACGTACCTCGTTGTGCGATAAAGAGGCCCGGGAGAAGGCCGAGCAAGCACAACAGGCTGCCGACGAGAAAGCGCGCCAAGCCCACTTACAGGTTGTGGCCAGCATCCAGTATGCCAGTCGGATTCAACAATCGGTGCTACCCAACACCGATAGCATAGCGGAACTTGCCCCCTACCATTTTGTGCTCTGGTTACCACGCGATACCGTCGGCGGCGACATCTACTGGATGCGCCCGTGGGGAAACGGGCGTCTGATTATGTTGG
>JADGCM010000116.1 GCA_015228995.1 Magnetococcales bacterium | reverse complement strand
TCAAGAAAGGGCCAGCTAATGTTATTCCAGGACTTTTTTTAGATCCAGGCTGGGTGGTTGATATACAGCCTAGATTTGAGGTGCCTTGGTTGTACGGCACTACAGGCCATTTGCCTCTAATTTATTATGTTCCTATTGTTTTTCCGTAATCAGGAGCAGCCATGACCAATCTATCCGAGTATTTCATCCGTGACGAGTTCGCGTGTAAATTTGAGATGGCAGTGGTCAACCTACTACCGCAATGGCATGATCCCACCCAGTAGCTGGGATGGTCTCATCCACCATACCGAACGCTGGCGTATTGGCTATAACAGCTACGTCTACTACCGCGTCACCTTCTACAACGTCGATCACCTCAACGATTACGAGTGCTTTCCGCCGTATGCCAGCCGATTGGGGGATGAGTTTGAGGTGGTGGGGAGGGAGAGACCGGTTCTTGCTCATCCTGACTAGGCAAATGGCGATCATCTTCTGGTGCAAACGAAACCACCCGTCTGCCGGATGCCCTCTCCATTTCTTGCAACGCCCTACCCATAGCCCATAAATCGAAATTAAACTGAGCAGCAAATTCTTCCCTGTTTTTACGCACTTCTTCGATGATCGGATCAATCCACACAGTCAACCCTCCTCTGATGTGAGTTCTTCAGGTGTAACGATGATGGGAGATTCCATCTTTTGCGCTTTCAATGCCTTATCAATAGCGTGACGGGTTCTGCCATTGGCGATGTGTCGACAGTTCCACGTCAACAAAAAGTCCATACGGTGATAGGCTGCCAAGGAGATATGCAAGGCATCCGCGTTCGCTTTCTCTGGAAGCATCGCGCACTTCTGCAGCTGCTCACCAAGTAGAATTGCCTTGTCATTAATCATCAGAATAGTGAATGCCTCTACCAGCGACAGCCTCCTATTGGCGGCATCACGGTCACCCATGGCGATCTCCTGGATGACTAATTCGGACACGAATAACTCGTACCGATTACGTTGCTCCGACCACCACTCATGAGTGATCTGCTGATGAGCCGCCACGACCAAATCCCGGCTCGGCAAAGCAACGAGATAGCTGATGATGCTTGTTTCCAGGTAAATCCGTGGTTTTTTCATGCAAGTGTGTGCCATGCGGTCGATCATGCCACCGATAGATGTGGAAAGCAAGCGAGTATTGCTAATACCGTGACAAAAGTCCACTTCCAGCTTGACGTGTTGCCAAAATTACGATCAACACCAATATCTAAAATCACTGCTTTACATTTCGTGTCTTGCGTGCTACCGTCAAAATTCCTGGTATTTTCAAGCGATCATTTCCTGTTTCAACAACCACCGAACAGAGAGTACCCAATTGAGCACGTTAATCTTTATCGATTCTTCTCTCAACAACTTCCAATCCCTGGTCTACAGCCTGCCCGCTGACCAAGAAGTCATCCTCCTGGATCCCAAACAAGATGGTCTGTGGCAAATGGCCGCCGCCCTGTCCGGCCGCAGCGGCTTGGATGCCATCCATCTCTTCAGCCACGGATCGCCCGGATCGTTGCAACTCGGCTCCCTCACGCTCAACTCGGCCAACTTAGCCAACCACACCGCCGCTTTATCCACCATCGGCTCGGCGCTATCCGACGATGCCGATATCCTGCTTTACGGCTGCGATGTCGCCGCCGGCGATGATGGCCTTGCCTTCATCAACGCCCTGGCCACGGCCACCGGTGCCGATGTGGCGGCCTCGGATGATGTGACCGGCGCGGCGAGGCTGGGCGGTGATTGGGATTTAGAAGTACAGAGCGGGGCGGTGTCCGCAGCCTTTTTGACACCGGATTATGATGGGGTGTTGCCCAACTCTTCTATCCAACGCGTCAGTATTTCCAGCGATGGCACGCAGGGCAATGGTGACTCCTACAGCACATCAATATCGGCTGATGGTCGCTATGTGGCGTTTTATAGCGCTGCGAGTAACTTAGTGTCTGGCGATACCAACGGTTTATTTGATGTCTTCGTCTATGATACTACTCTCAACCAAACCAGCTGTATTAGCCTGTCCGTCAATGGTTACAATAAATATTCCGGATCATCCGGCCCTTCCATCTCCGCCGATGGCCGTTTTGTAGCGTTCGGTGTGGGTTACGCCACTGGCAGCAACATGGCACAGTCGGCTGTCCTCATACATGACCGTAGCCTTAACCAAACTACAAGTATTAGTGGTGGTAATTCCTTCGGCGGACGTGTTTCCGCCGATGGTCGCTACGTGGCATTTAACAACGGTCAAGACGTCTTTATCGGGAGCACCCTGGTTAGCAATGGAACATCTTTTCTAACATCTATATCCCCCGATGGTAGGTTTGTGGCGTTTTGGAGTTTAGCATCCAACCGAGTCGCAGGCGATACCAACGATACCTGGGATGCCTTTGTTTACGATACGACACTCGGGCAAACTAGTCGCATTAGTGTTGCGAGTAGTGGCGCCCAGGGGAATGGTCCGTCATGGAATCCCTATCTTTCAGCAGATGGCCGTTTTGTGGCGTTTCATAGTGACGCAACCAACCTAGTTTCGGGTGACACCAATGGTGTTTCTGATGTTTTTATTCGTGATAGCGCTACCGGCATAACCAGCCGTGTCAGTGTTTCGAGTGCTGGTACCCAGAGCAACGGCGGTTCCAATGGAGCCTCTATTTCAGCCGACGGGCGGTTTGTGACGTTTATTAGTAGCGCAAGTAATTTGGTCTCAGGTGATACCAATGGTGCAGCAGACGTTTTTATCTACAACACCGTTACCAAACAAACGGAGATTATTAGCGTCTCTGCCAGTGGTATTCCAGGAAATGGTGGATCATCTAGTGCAGTTATTTCGGCTGATGGTCGGTTTGTGGTACTCTCGAGTAGTGCTAGTAACCTAGTTTCTGGCGATAGTAATAACTCTTCGGACGTCTTCATCGTAGCACTCAGTGGCGTTTCTGTAACTCCGTACAATCTTGACCTCGCAGATGCTGACGATAACGGTGTCAATAGCGATAATGTGACCGACCGGATCAGCGGCTTAACGATTAGCGGTAATGGTGGCATGTCAGGTAGCACTCTGGTTTTGTTTGATGATAGAGACAATGATTGGAGCATCGATAGTGGCGAGGCCCTAGTTACCACCAGTGTGACTGGTGCGTCGTGGAGCGCCGATGTTAGTTTAGCAATAGGTATGCATGCCATTAGGGCTACCCAAACTGATAGTACTGGTAATAGTAGCGCGGCATCGGCAGCGTTAAATTTGGATATCGTGGCTGGCGGTGTCTCCTCACAAATTTCTATCCAACGCGTCTCAGTCGCAAGTGATGGAACTCAGGGTAATGGTCCCTCAGATGTCCCAAGGATTACCGCCGATGGCCGCTTCGTGGTGTTTTGTAGCAATGCAAATAATCTGGTTTCCGGTGATACCAATGACGCTTTGGACGTTTTTGTTCATGACCGTGTCACCGGCACAACCAACCGTATCCCCGCTGCAAATAACAATGGAAACTTCTCCCAACCTTCTATTTCTGCCGATGGCCGCTACGTGGCGTTTGTTAGTGATGCGAGCAACCTAGTCCCAAGCGATACCAACGGTGCCGGTGATGTTTTTATCTACGACCGCACTAACCAGACTACACAACGTGTCTCCATCGCTAGTAACGGCACTCAAGGTAATAGCAGTTCCTACAATGCCGCTATTTCCGCCGACGGACAATTCGTAACATTCACAAGCGCTGCCAGTAATCTGGTTTCTGGAGATACCAACAATTGTCCAGATATTTTCGTCTATGATCGTACCAAAAGCACCACTACCCGTGTTTCCATTGCCAGCAATGTTGTCCAGGGTAATAGCGACTCCTCTGGTCCCTCCATCTCGGCAGATGGTCGGTACGTCGCTTTTTCGAGTTATTCTAGTATTTGGTTCTCCGATGACGCTAATCACTCCCCAGATGTTTTTGTCCATGATCGCACCACCAATACCATTAGTCGCGTCAGTATCGCCAGCAATGGGGGGTGGGGCAGCAGCTCCTCCTACTGCCCTTCTATCTCGGCCGATGGCCGTTTTGTCGCGTTTATGAGTGTTGCAAATAATCTGGTATCAGGAGATACCAATGTCTCCATGGATATTTTTGTCTATGATCGTGCAGTAGGCGTTACCAGCCGTGTTAGCATCGCCAACGGCGGTAGCCAGGGTAATGGCGATTCCTACGACCCTTCTATCTCTGCCGATGGCCGGTTCGTGACGTTCCGTAGCCATGCCTCTAATCTAGTTTCTGGCGACACTAATGGCGTTTCGGACATTTTTGTTTATGATCGTACTCTCAAATTAACCAGTCTTATCAGCGCATCTGGTAGTGGCATTCAGGGCAATGCTGCATCATCTAGCCCATCCATTTCAGCCGATGGACGGTTTGTAACGTTTTCTAGTGGTGCCACCAACCTAGTTCCCGGAAATGGCAACGGTTTTGCGGACGTTTTTGTTGTGGCACTGGGTGGGGATACCACACCAACTGCCCTTGACCTCGCCACCTCCGATGACACTGGCGCATCCAATAGCGATAACCTCACCTCCCAAACTAGCGCTCTGACTATCAGCGGCGGTGGTGGCGTGGCTGGCAATAAGCTGGTGCTGTTTGATGATAAAGATAGTGATTGGATTGTTGATAGTGGCGAGGCTCTAACCACCGCGAACGTCACGGCAGCGGTTTGGAGTGCTGATATTAGCTTGGCAGCCGGAACACATAATATCAGGGCTATCCAGACCGATGTTGCTGGTAACAGTAGCATCGCGTCGGTGGTATTGACGCTCGTGATAGATACCACAGCACCAACCATTCCCATCAGCCTGGATCTGGCCGCTGCCGATGATAATGGTGACTATAGCAGTGACAATATTACCAGCCAAGCCAGTGCCTTGACCGTCAGTGGCAGTGGTGGCGAAGCGGGGGGCACTCTCATACTGTTTGACGATAAAGACTACGACGATGCTATCGATACTGGTGAGGCTCTAGCTACCACCAATGTCACCGCTGTGACATGGAATGCCGATATCAGTTTAGCGGTGGGCGTTCACGCCATCAAGGCTACTCAAATTGACGTCGCTGGCAACAGTAGCGCGGCATCCAGTGCCTTGACTATCGTCACTCAGTCAACCAACACTGCCCCCACGGTCGGTAATGTTAATAAAGCGGGTAATGAAGATGCTGCTGTCACCTTCGCCGCTACTACTGATTTTAGCACTAAATTCTCCGACCCAGACAGCGACGCGCTGGCCAAGGTCAAGATCACCAGCTTGCCCAGCAATGGCACGTTGCGGCTAAGTGGCACAACAGTGACGCTTGATCAGGAAATTATTGCGAGCAACCTCAGCAACCTGAGTTATGCACCAACAGCCAACTGGAACGGCAGCGACAGTTTTGGCTGGAATGGTTACGATGGCACCGTTTACGCTGGCAGCGCTGCCACGGTAACC